>CAZOIM010000001.1:0-34978 GCA_964579855.1 uncultured Ignavibacteriaceae bacterium
TGGTTTACTGATGGGAATAGCGACCGAATTTGCAGAGTATCTGGTTGGTCTTCTTAGCAGATCAACTGCGGTTGCCAGCTAACCAGTCGCTTCCTGATAGAAAGCTTCGGGGCAGCGAGCCAGAGTGGAACGAACCTGGATTCCCAATTTCACTACACGTCGATAGAAAAAGTCAAGCGTGAGAAAAGAGAATTGACTCCTGAAACCCTTGTAAGTACTCACAATGCACGTCGAATGGGAGACTCTTCCATCACAATGCAGAGACTTGACAGAATTTTGGAAGGTACCTCTTTTTTGCTGACCACCCCGCCACCAATCACGGCTCCGATCTGCATGGGTTTGGCACGCATGATGCTGATATGAGAGCCTTTTGCGATATTTCCCAGATTTGAACACGCGTACTTTGCAGTATGCGAAGAGAATTCAGTATCATACTTAATCGTGGCCCCGAACGAAAATCACGAGGGAGCTTAAGTCCGGTCCGCTGAACGGCGCTTAGTGTCGATGCCGTTAGACCAAACGTTACAATTATTATGAGGAGGATTCAGGTGAGAAAAATCGTCGTTCTCGCAACACTTCTATTGAGCCTTTTTGTGGCCGCTGTTTCGTTGGCCCAGAATCAGACAATGCCCCTTGTCTATGATGTTGAAAACACGGGTGCCGGATTGCCAAAACCACCATTGCCTTTGTTGAACCAACTCCCAAGCATCAGTTACCTGCCAAATCCGTTTTTGTGGGCCGGTGATACGGGCAGTCTGATCAAATACCGTTCGGATTGGCGTAAACGACGTGCCGAAATTGGGGCTCAGATCCAAAATTATGAGATCGGGCAAAAACCGCCTCGTCCTGATACCATTACTGCCAGCTATACTCATAGCGATGATACACTGAGAGTGTCTGTTACTGTGAATGGCCAAACACTCACGCTGAAATCGAAAGTTGTCCGACCGATTGGAACCGGACCTTTCCCCGCGGTAATCGGTATGAATAGTCCCAGCGGCAGTGTCCCCTCCAGTATCTTCACAACTCGCAACATTGCAGAAATCCCATTCATGCATAATCAGGTAACAACGTATGGCGGACCGCAAAACACCGACCCCTTCTACCGGCTGTACGGCCCTGCTCTCAATGTAGATTCTTCGGGATAGTACAGTGCATGGGCTTGGGGAGTCAGCCGAATAATCGACGGGTTGGAACTTGTTCAAGATTCACTCCCCATTGACCTCAAGCACATCGCCGTCACCGGTTGTTCCTATGCCGGCAAGATGGCGCTCTTTGCCGGTGCGTTTGACGAGCGCATCGCGCTTACGATTGCTCAGGAGTCGGGTGGCGGTGGCGCCACATCGTGGCGATACTCGCATTCCGAGCCTCCCGGGAGCGTGGAGTTAGTCGATAACACGGATTACAACTGGTTTAAGAATTCGATGAAGCAATTCTCTGGTGACAATGTCTCGCGCATGCCGGAAGATCATCATGAGTTGATGGCGATGTGCGCTCCGCGTGCGTTGTACGCCACAGCCAATCCCGACTACACGTGGCTCTCAAATCCTTCGAGTTACGTTTGCAGCAGGGCTGCCAAGGAGGTCTATATCGCTTTAAGCATCGACGATCGGTTTGGCTTTTCCGTCGTCGGTGGACATTCACATTGTGCGGTTCCGAGCAACCAGATACCCGAAATCTCAGCCTTTGTGGATAAGTTCCTTCTCGGCAAGGATGTCTACACATACGATATTGCCGACAGTCCATACACAATCGACGTCGCACCGTGGATTCAGTGGAGCACGCCTGTGCTGATCGATAATCCGACGTCTGTGGACAACTCTGAAAAAGTGATTCGGCAATTCGATCTCAAGCAGAATTATCCGAACCCATTTAATCCGACAACGACCATCAACTATTCGCTCCAGAGACCGTCACACGTCGTGTTGAATGTCTACAATTCATTGGGTCAGCTGATCAGGACACTGCTTGATGTTTCCAAAGCCGGTGGCGAATATTCAGTGAGTTGGGACGGGAAGGACAGCTCGGGGAAAGCAGTGACATCCGGAACGTATTTCTATACAATCAAAACTGACGAGTTTACCTCAGGGAAAAAAATGATTTACCTGAAATAGGGAGAAGAAATTGCTGTTGACTGAGAGAATCCAGTATTATGGTTATTGTGTTCCCTGAGGCCGACCACAAGGGAGATGAAGTGCGGGTCATTGAACGGCGCTGGGCATCAGCGCCGTTAGACCAAATGTCACAATCCGAAGAGAATCCAAGTGGGAAGACTCGTCGTTCCAGCAGCGTTGCTGGTGAGCATGCTGATTTTCGTTCGTTCGATAGCTCAGCAACTACCTCTCGTCAATGGCGTTGAAAACACGGGCGCGAACTTTCCCAAACCGACGTTACCGTCGATGAGTCAGTTCCCTTCCATTCAGGCGTTGCCCGACTCGTTCGAGTGGGCCGACGGCAGAGGTCCATCAGCTCGCAGCTGAAATATTTCTTCCGTAAAACTTCCGTTAACATACAATGCCAGACACGATGATTGTGGCCGCCCTATCAATCGCTCCCTATTGCGAATAGTCAAAATATTATATGGTAATGACTCTCGAATCTGTCATAACGTGTCCGAAGTGCGGCTTTCAGAAAGAAGAAACGATGCCAACCGATGCCTGCCAGTTCTTCTACGAATGTACACAATGCAGAACCGTATTGCGGCCCAAGCAGGGTGATTGTTGTGTCTATTGTTCCTACGGATCGGTACACTGTCCCAGCAAACAAAAAGGCAGCGCGAAAAGCTGCTGAATTTGCGTTGGGGCCCGGACAATTCACTTTCCAACACACGGCATGGTGTCTGGCGATGAATCGGGAGCCCCTTGGACGCATTATACAGACGGAATTTCACGGTATCTTTGTGACAATCTTCTTCGCATGTCAATTTCACGATTGAAGTCGGTTGTGTTGATCGTCCTGCTGTCCCTGCCACTGTCCGCCGCATTCGGTCAGGACGGGCTTGTCATCGTGAACATCGGATTCAAATTCGGATATGCAATTACGAAAGAATCCAGCATGGTCGGAGGCATTGAGTTGAGCGTGAATTTTTATCGGGATTTCAAAGGAATTGGATTTTTAGTATCGACGGAGCAGTGGTCCGGAAGAGAGCTAGATCATTATGCGATCCAGGTTTTTTATGGTCTTGCTGGAGTTTCATTCGGGCCGGCGGTCATGAGATTGCCGACAGGAACGACATCGGGATATGTCGGTACTCTATTCGGAGGTGCTTTTGTTCTTCCGTACTACAGGTACTCCTTCTTTCGAAATGATACGAACGCACACGAAATGGGGCTTTATGCGAAGCTGCCTCTGCCCGTAATCTATCCAAAGATCAGAATGTAGCTAGTCGAAGTTCGGCCGATTTCATTTTGAAAGACACAACTATGAACTCCTGCTTTGTTTTTTCCTTATCGCTCATTCTCGGTTGTTCCACCCTCCCGCCGTGGAAGTTCAGTCAACCTCCTGCCACCCTCGTCGTTACGCAGCGAGTGGTCGTTCAGAAGAAACAGCCGATCCTCTACGTCTTTCACGATGACGAGGGTGAGTGGCAATTCCTCGCCGATGAAAGGACGCAACTCTACCCTGTGATCGAAGTAAGCATCAGGGATTTGGTCGCGATCGATAGCTCAATCACGGACCTTGCTTACCTGAAAAAGGGATGGAAGGCGTGGCGGACGGACAAAGCCTCGCCCTGGAACAGCACGTCTTATAAGTAGGAAGGCGGACTCTTGACTTTCCGAGTTCGCCACAAGAACTGTGGACCAGGTCATCCTTCCGACACATTCTCCTTGACCGCCGTCATCCGAGTTACCTTCTGCACCTTCGTTCAGTACGAGGTTTGCTACTTCTGGGAACCATTCTGTGCTTGCATTTTGCGGATAGGTTAGTCAAATTAGTATTGTTCTGAATTCAGGCGCCGCCTTGACCACGACAACTTTGGTGCATCCGGCAAGGCGAGACGATACTGAAGGAATGAAGTGTGCAACACAATCGATCGACCAACATCAATCATAGGAGATTGACCGTGGCCACACCAAAATTCGTTTTTTTCAACGGCAAGATCGTTCCCTACGAAGATGCAAAGGTGGGAGTCCTGACGCACGCGCTCAATTACGGGACGGCTGTCTTCGGAGGAATTCGTGCATACTGGAACAAAGAAGAAAGCCAACTGTTTGTTTTTCGACCGTATGATCATTATAAACGATTCCTCGAATCCATGAAGATCATGCGGATGAAACCTGAGTTTACCAAGGAAGAACTGACGAAATCGACGATTGAATTGCTCGGCAAACACAACTACGAAGAAGACTGCTATGTTCGTCCGTTGGCGTTTTATGCAGACGAAATCATTGGGGTCCGGCTTCATAACCTTACTCCCGCCGTGAGCATTGCTGCAATGCCCTTCGGACGTTATGTGGAAAACGAAGAAGGTGCTCACGTGACCGTATCTTCGTGGCAGAGAGTGGATGACAATATTATTCCTGCCCGGGGCAAGATTGCCGGATCGTATGTCAACTCCGCGTTCGCAAAAACGGACGCACAGCTTGCGGGTTTTGACGAAGCCATCGTACTCGATCGAAGCGGTCACGTTTGCGAGGGTTCGGCAGAGAATATTTTCATGGTCCGCAACGGAATGTTTGTCACCCCCCCGATTACGGACAACATCCTTGAAGGAATCGTCCGGCGTACCATCATGGCGATCGTCCAAGAGGAATTGGGAATGCAAGTGGTGGAAAGGAGCATCGACCGCACGGAATTGTTCCTTGCAGACGAGCTCTTCTTCGTCGGGACAGGCGTTCAGCTCACTGCTATTACGCGGATCGACAACCGTATCATCGGCGAAGGGAAAATGGGCCCGCTCACCACACGGCTCCGCGAAATATTCTTCGATACGGTGCGCGGAAAAATGCCGAAGTACCGCCAGTGGTGTGTGCCGGTGTATACGCAAAACGAGATCAAGAACCGCGCATCAACGCTGAATCACGTTCATCAGCAGTAGGCTGATCCCTGTCGGTGTTCCCCCGGGAGTCTTGTGTGGAGGGAATCAATCGGTGAGATGACCCTGAAGGAGTTCACGATAGAAATCGTCAACTCCTTCATTTTTTGTCGGATGGTGATGATTCTCCATTGTTGACGGCATTTATCAATTGCACGCATCAGTCAGGAGACCGCGTTTTCCTTCGAAGGAGTATTACTCATGGAAAAACATATCAAGCTCGTCGCAATTCTCAACATTGTGTATCGCTGCCTTTCGGTGATTGTGGCAATTGCTCTTTTCGTTCTCTCCGCTGTGTTTGGACGTATCGTTGACTTCCTTGAACGAAGAGGCGATTTGCACGCGGAGGATGTTCCGAGGGAATTGCTCGACATTGTGCCGATAGTCTTTGTCGTCATCGGCAGCTTGATGGTCGTCATCTCGATTGTGGCCGTGATCGGATCCATCGGCGTCCTCAAGCGTCAGGAGTGGGGAAGAATTGTACTCATCGTCGTTTCATTTTTCAACCTCATTCAAGTGCCACTCGGGACCGTTCTTGGCGTCTACAGCCTCTGGGTGCTTCTGAATGACGAGATCGTTCGCATCTTCAATCCTCTTCACAATAACCAGGTACCTCCTCCCGCAGCTCAGGCGGAAACGCGAACAGCGTAGTCTTCGACAGTATTACACAAGGTTCTTGGCCGTAGACGTTGAGCAATTCCGTGATAGTACTGTTCGTGTCAAGAGGCCCATCGTTGTTGTTCCGCCGTACGATTATCCCTTTACATCAAAAATATTCTTTTGCATATTCGATACATCGATGGATTCTTTTGTTCCATAAACGATGAAGGAGTTTGCCATGGAAGAAACCGTTCAATTCAAACTCAACGGCAAAGCAACGAAACTCTCGGTGGACAGTTCCCGCAAACTCTTGTGGGTTCTTCGAACCGACCTTGAGCAAACAGGGACAAAATACGGGTGCGGTGAAGGTCTTTGCGGAGCTTGTACCGTTCTCGTGGACGGCATTGCGGTCCGGTCCTGCCAGATTACCGTAAAGGAGGTCATCGGCAGGGAAGTTACGACGATCGAGGGGCTGGTCGTTGATGGCAAACTCCACCCGGTACAACAGGCGTTCGTCGATCACGACGCGCTCCAATGCGGCTACTGCACCTCCGGCATGATCATGACGGCCTACTCGTTGTTGAAGACCAATCCTCATCCCTCGACGTCCGAAATCATTTCCGGAATGGACGATAACCTCTGCCGCTGTGGCGCACACAAGAGAATCATCGAGGCCATTGGGACCGCCGCAAAAGAAATGAAAGGAGGAATGTGATCATGGAACACGATCATCTATCCGACATGCAATTCATGGAGCATACATCGGAATTCTCGCTTGATCGGCGAGAGTTCATGAAACTCGCCGGCGGCGGAATCGCCTTGTTCTTCGTGCTGGGCGATCCATCCGTCTTTGCACAACAACGGGAGCGCAGGCAACTTCCCACCGATTTCAATGCCTTTTTGAAAATTGGCGAGGACGGACGTGTTTCGCTCTACACCGGAAAAATCGAAATGGGTCAGGGAATAGTTACGTCGCTCGGTCAGATGCTGGCCGACGAGCTGGACGTAACACTCGAATCCGTGGATATCGTTTTGGGGGACACGGACAATTGTCCGTGGGACATGGGAACGTTTGGATCAATGTCGACTCGGTTCTTCGGTCCCGCGCTTCGCAACGCCGGGGCGGAAGCAAGGATGGTTCTCCTTGAGCTTGCCTCCGACCATCTTAAAATCCCTGTCGGTAATCTCAAAGTGGAAGATGGCGTCGTAATGGGCAAGATTGACACTCATCGGCGGGTGACGTACGCCGAACTCGCGAAAGGAAAGAGCATCGCACGGCGTCCCACCGGAAAAGCGACTCTGAAAAAGCCGTCCGATTTCAAGATCATCGGCAAGTCGTTCGTCCGGAGAGATGGACCCGCAAAGGTGACAGGCAAGGCGAAGTATGCGGGTGACATTCACGTGCCCGGCATGGTCTACGCAAAAATCCTCCGTCCTCCTTCTCATCAATCCAGGCTCGTGGATATTGACGTTTCTGGTGCCAGCCAGATGAAGGATGTGCAGGTCATCAAGGAAGGCGACTTCATCGCCGTCCTGCACAAGTACCCGGACGTCGCCGAGAGCGCCTTGTCGAAAATCAAGGCGAAGTTTGAGACACCTCCTTCCGACCTCGATGATAAAACCATCTTCGATCATTTGCTCAAGGTCGCTCCCCAAGGCAATGTGGTTGCACACGGTGGCAATCTCGAGACGGGAGAACACGGATCGACAACTTTGGTTGAAAGCACCTATTATGACGGATACAAAGCTCATGCGCCGATGGAACCCCACACCGCCGTTGTACAGATTGACGGAAAGAAGGTGACTGTTTGGGCCTCAACGCAAACGCCGTTTAGTGCGAAAGAAGAAGTCGCGAAGGAACTCGGCGTTTCGCCTGATGACGTCCGTATCGTTCCGCCGTATGTTGGCGGAGGCTTTGGCGGAAAATCAAGGAATCAACAAGTTGTCGAAGCTGCACGCTTGGCAAAGCTGAGTGGAAAAACCGTCCAAGTCGCATGGACGAGAAAGGAAGAATTCTTTTATGATTCTTTTCGACCTGCTGCTATCGTGAGAATAAAATCAGGTATTTCGGAGAAGGGAACGCTCAAACTCTGGGACTACAACGTATACTTTGCGGGAGAACGCGGATCGCAGCAATTCTATACAATCCCCAACCACAGTACGACGGTGTGTCCGGGTGGTTTCATGGGAGGCGGAGAAGCACATCCATTCGCGACCGGGCCGTGGAGGGCTCCGGCGAACAATACCAACACGTTTGCCAGAGAATCGCAGATCGATATTATGGCCGCCAAGGCAGGCATCGACCCTGTCGAGTTTCGCCTTCAGCACTTGTCAGATGTATCGATGAAGCGGGTGATAAAGGCTGCGGCGGAAAAATTCAATTGGACACCTGCCAAGGGCCCGAGCGGTCGAGGGTACGGAATTGCGTGCGGAATCGATGCGGGGACAACGGTGGCCACAATGGCGGAGGTGGAGGTCAACAAGACGACGGGAGAGGTCAAAGTTAAGCGTGTGGTTTGTGCGCAGGATATGGGACTGGTGATCAATCCCGAGGGCGCGACGATCCAAATGGAAGGATGTATTACGATGGGACTTGGGTATGCTCTCCGTGAAGACGTTCGATTCAAAGGAGGCGAGGTCCTCGACGTAAATTTCGACACGTATGAGATTCCCCGTTTTTCGTGGCTGCCGAAAATCGAAACGGTGATCATCGACAATCAGGAGTCGCCTCCTCAAGGCGGTGGTGAGCCGGCAATCGTGACGATGGGTGGCGTGATCGCCAACGCAATCTTCGATGCGGTCGGCGCACGCGTCTACCAAATGCCGATGACTCCTGAGCGGGTAAAGGAAGCGATCAAAAAAACGTAGACCCCTGCGGCCACTGGAAGTCGTGCGAACAGGCTTGATCGCATCATCCTTGGCACCCCCTTTCCTAAAGGGGGAGGGTAAAGTCCTCTCGAAGAACTGCAGATAAGAACGGGGCAGAAGGAAGGATAAAATCCAGGATACGTTTCTGTGCGAGATAGGATTTGAGGACCTCAAATTTCCAAATTGGGAAGTAGTATACAGTTGGGAGAACTCAACCGAGAAGATCCTGAGACCCTGTAGTCGCTCCCATTTTCGCCGAAGGATTCTTTGTCGTTCTTCGGAACCTTCTTGACTCTCCGCTCAGTTTCAAACTCTGTCTCCCGAAGCAAAACAAAGAATTCAAAGGACGATCCATCTTATGAGTAGGATGCGCGATGATAACTGAGCCGATTAGCACCCCGAAAATGGCGAGCGACAAGGGCTTAAGAAAGACAATCACTCTGCGTCACGCTGTAGCGCTCTATGTGAGCTCTGTCCTCGGATCCGGCGTTCTCATTCTACCCGGACTTGCGGCTCAGTTGGCTGGTCCAGCCTCACTTATTGCGTGGGTCATCCTGGCATTTGTCAGCTATCCTTTTGCATATACCTTTGCATCCCTTTCGGCACGGAATCCGGAATCTGGCGGCGTGTATGCGTTCGCGAAAGAAAGTTTCGGCTTGCCCATCGCAGTCGTAACCGGATGGCTGTTTGCCTTTTGGTTCATTACCGGTGCACCTGCGGCTACGTTGATCGCTGCGTCGTACCTGGCGTATGCATTCCCGATGAACAGATTCGAGATCTTTCTGGTTGCAGGATGTGTCATTGTCCTTGCGTATACCATTAATTATCGCGGGATCGTCTTCAGCAACAAGATCCAGCTGGGCGTGGTAGTTTCCATCGTCGTATTGCTTGTCGCTGCTGTCCTTCTCTCGAGTCCCGCAGTCTCGTCACACAACTTTTCACCGTTCTTTCCGAATGGCCTGCTTCCCATTGGGACAGCGGCCGCATTAATCTTCTGGTCTTTCCTCGGGTACGAGAATGTTTCGAATGTTGCCGAGGAGTTCGAAAACCCCAAACGGGATTTCCAGCGAAGCATTGTTTTGAGCGTCGTACTGATTGGAGGTTTGTATCTCGCTGTCGCATTCGTCACTGTCGGGACACTTGCCTACGAGTCCGGAGGGAGCATCGCCCCGTTTGCTGCGATCTTTTCTCACGTCCTGGGAAGCCACGGAGCTATCGGAACGGCAATACTGGCTGTGGTTATTATTTTCGCCACCGTCAACGCGTATACCTCAGGGATGTCCCGTGTTATACTCGCAGTCGCTCGAGACGGGGGATTCCCGAAAGGACTGGAGTTCGTCGATCCCAGGAGCGGCACCCCGACAAGGAGTCTCACCATGCTCACAAGTTTCTCGGTGGTTATGCTCGCTGTGTACTATTTCTTCGACGTCAATTTGCAGACGGCATTGCTCATCCCCAGCGGAGCGGCGATTCTCATCTACATCATTGGCTCTGCAGCAGGGATTAGGCTGCTGAACGATCCAGATCACAACCGATTCCTACCGTGGATTTCCTTGATTGCATCCATCCTGATCCTCCCGTTTGTTGGTGCACTTGCCTTTGCGTCGATACTGACTGCCCTCGTCGCTCTCGCGTACATCAAATCAAAGAAATCGCTTCGTACGTAAACACATCTGTATTTGCTGGTTGATGCACGGCTGGGGGGTCGCGGATTGCTTCTCCCTCTACTTTTGGGTACTTTTGTCCGGCCCTGACTGTCCGAGTTTTTCGCGATGGTCGGGGTGAGGTGTTTTCAGCGAAGCATACACCGGAATGAATTGAGCAGTATTCACACGTATCGATGATCGAATCGGTTAAGAAATCCATTTATGACTCTGTTCCCTTCGAAGCGCTCAGATCGAGGCTGACGGAGAAGGAACTTCATCTTCACGGGATCAGCGGATCGTTGCTGGCATTTGTCGCTGCGTACATCATTGAGCAGCGACAGTCGCAAGTGCTCCTCCTCGTCGCCGACGATGATTCTGCCGAGAAACTCCGCGACGATTGTGCGCTACTCCTCGATGACCAAACCGTGTGCCTATTCACGTCCGACATTGGTCACCATGCCAAAGCGCTTGACATGACGGCCCCCATCGCTCAAATCGAAACCCTGCAAAAGCTCGCTCACAGCGAGCGTATTCTCGTTGTGGCATCTGCCGCGGCGTTGGAAAGTTCCATTCCTTCGCCAACATCGTTTGCCGATCGCTCCTTCACGATCGATGTCTCAAAAGAGTACCCTTTCGGGAACCTGTTGGACCGGCTCTCGACACTGGGCTTCGAACGCAAAGATTTCGTCGAAGAGTACGGTGATTTTGCAGTTCGCGGTGGCATCCTCGATATTTTTCCCTTTGTCGGAGAGAATCCAATCCGATTGGAGTTCTGGGGTGACACTGTCGACTCGATCCGCGAGTTCGATGTCTTATCGCAGCGATCGATCCGCGACCTCCAGTCCGCCAGCATCGTTGCCAGTCTCGCACAAAATCAGAATGAGCCCACACCCCTCTCCTCGTCCATCACTTCGTACCTTGCCTCGAACGCCGTTATTTTGATTGACGAACCCGATCTGATCCGAAAAGAGCTGGAAGAATTCTCGAGGGAACAAAGCGGGCCCACGGACTCGGCACAGTCCGTTATTGATCGGCTGGCGGAATTTCCTCTCATCATACACTCGGTCCTTGATGCCCCAAATGCCATTCAGTTTGAGTCACAGTCACAGCCGTCCACGAATGGCAGCGTCAAGTATTTGCTCGAACACATAGCGCGCCTTTCTTCTACCCTGACGGACGTGTATATCACCTGCGACACCCGGCAGGAGGCTTCGAGGATCCAGGAACTCATTGAAGAAGAGCTGACGTCACCAGAAAGTGACGGAGACTCGGTCGTCAAGGAATCCAATGAAGTTCAACACGATGGTAATGAAGAATCCGTGTTGACGCAGGAACCTCTTCGCTCGTGGCAGGCGTCTCTTGCGAAGCATTTGCTTACAGAGACGATTCATTCCGGCTTCATTTATCCCGCCGCGAGGATTGCATTGTTTACCGAACACCAAATCTTCGGCAGACTGAAACGGCGCGGAATGCAGCGCAAAAGGGCTTTTAAAGGGTTCAGCCCAAAAGAAGTGCAACAGTTGAAACGAGGGGATTTCGTCGTTCACGTCGACTATGGCATTGGGAGATTTGCAGGACTCCACAAGATCAGGATCCGGGGCGTCGAACAGGAAGTAATGAAGGTTGAGTATGCGGAAAAAGACACCCTCTATGTCAACCTGAATTTTGTCAACCGAGTCCAAAAATATTCGTCCCAGGAAGGCCACGTTCCGACTTTGACAAAGCTCGGCAGCCCGGATTGGGAGAGACTCAAAGGTCGCGCACGGAAGAAGATTAAAGACATCGCCAGAGATCTCATCAAGCTTTATGCGAGAAGAAAACACGAACAAGGCTTTGCCTTTGCGCCCGACACGCACTGGCAAAAGGAAATGGAAGCTTCGTTCATGTATGAAGACACACCAGACCAGGCTTCGGCGACCGTCGATGTAAAGAAGGATATGGAAAGCTCCTCGCCGATGGATCGTCTCATTTGCGGTGACGTAGGCTTCGGGAAGACGGAAGTCGCCGTGAGAGCTTCATTCAAAGCGGTCATGGACGGAAAGCAGGTCGCGGTTCTTGTTCCCACGACAATTCTCGCCCAGCAGCATTACAACACATTCACGGATCGTCTTGGACGGTATTCGGTGCGTATTGAATCGCTCTCCCGCTTCAAAGGCAAGGCCGAGCAAAAGACGACGCTCATTGCGTTGAAGGAACGGAAGGTGGACATCCTCATCGGAACACATCGTATTCTTTCGAAGGATATAGAATTCAAAGACATCGGCCTGCTCGTCATCGATGAGGAACATCGCTTCGGTGTCACTGCAAAAGAAAAGCTCCGCCAACTCCGAGCGACCGTTGATACGCTCACACTCACCGCAACACCAATCCCGAGAACACTCCAATTCTCCCTGATGGGCTCGCGCGATCTGTCCATCATCAACACTCCGCCCCGCAACAGGCTGCCGATTATCACCCAAATCGCGCCCGTCGACTGGAAACTCATCCGCGAGGCGATTCTCAAGGAACTTCATCGTGGCGGACAGGTCTATTTCATCCACGATCGTGTGCAAAACATGGACGAAATGCTGGCGATTCTGGAAAAACATGTGCCCGAAGCACGGGTTCATTTTGCACACGGACAGATGAAGGGCCACGAACTTGAAAAAACGATGCTCGACTTCCTCGAGAAGAAGTATGATGTCCTTCTCTGCACAAAGATTATCGAGTCTGGAATCGACATACCCAGTGTAAATACGATCCTCATTCATCGTGCCGATCGCTTTGGTTTGGCGGAACTGTATCAGCTTAGAGGACGTGTCGGACGATCGAACGTCCAGGCGTATGCCTACCTGCTTACGCCTCCGCTCACAATACTTCCAAAACAAACGCTGCGCAGACTTCAGGCGATACAGGAGTTCACCGAGCTGGGGTCCGGATTCAATCTTGCCATGCGCGACCTTGAAATCCGCGGGGCAGGCAATCTCCTTGGCGCCGAGCAATCCGGCATGATTATGGAAATGGGATTCGAAATGTACCAGAGAATTGTTGAGGAGGCGGTGCGGGAATTGAAGGAAGAAGAATTCAAGGATTTGGTTGAAAGCAAGAAGAGCGAATTACAAAAGGGTGGCGCAGGAGGCATGGTGCCGGCAGGCGAGAGCATCATTGAAACTGATATCGAAGCCCTGATACCGGATGTCTACATCGAATCCGATGCGGAGCGTCTTGATATTTATCGCAGGCTCTACAAAACCAATTCGTTTGAAGAGATTGATGCATTGAGAACGGAATTGAAAGACAGGTTCGGCGAATATCCAAAAGAAGTTGACAATTTGTTTCAAATGATCGAGATGAAGATTCTCTCATCGAAGATCGGATTCGCCCGAATTGAGCTAAGTAATGCGCAAGTACTATTCACATTGCCTCCGCCGGAGAACACGTCCTTTTTTGAATCACCCGATTCCGAAAGTTCGCCGTTTCAGTCAATCATGAACTTTGCTGCCGACAACAAATTGTACCGACTCCATCTGAAACAGGAAGGAAAGACGCTGAAACTATTGGGCGTGCTTGACAAGCACGGCGATGACCAGACTCGCATCCAAGCGACCATCCAGCTTCTTCAAAAACTCAGTCCGCGAGTTGACGGCACGACAGGATCGGCATCGTGAAAAACTCATCCGACAAGATTGATCTCGCCGCATTTCCCGATGGGCCTGGTGTTTACAAGTTCTATAGCGCGAATGGCGATCTGTTGTACGTCGGGAAGAGCAAGCGTTTGCGGTCGCGGATCCGCGCGCACTTTGCGGCGCGTAACGAACGCCGGTTCATGCAGGGCGTGAAGAGAATAGAAATCGAGGAAACCGCCGGCGAACTTGGAGCCTTGTTGTTGGAATCGAAGTATATCAAGGAACTACGTCCGCTGAAAAATATTGCTGCCCGGCGTCGTATGAGGATTATCGTCGCAATCAAGAAGTTAAACAAAAACGGATTCGCTGTGGTGTCATTGCAAGCAATTGATTACTGGAGCGTCGGTGCTTCCTCTCAAGTGCTCGGACTATTCAAAACCCGAACCCAGGCAATGGAATATTTGTCTGATACTGCGCGAACCCATCGTCTTTGCCCAAAACTTCTGAAGCTGGAACAGCCGAAAGGCTATTGCTTTTCTTACCACTTGGGACGGTGCGAAGGTGCCTGCATGGGAGAGGGCGATCCGGAACAATACAATGCACGGCTGGACAGAGCATTCGAGGAAAGGCGCATCAAAGCATGGCCCTTCAAAGGACCCATCGTCGTGGAAGAACGATCGCCCCTGGCCGATTCTCAAGAGCATTTTCTGTTGGAAAACTGGTGCCTCATCAACAATCGAAAAGCCGGCGTCGCCGGTGTCAAGTCGTCGGGCAACGGAAGACACAGGTTTGACTATGACAGCTATAAGATTCTCTACGCTTACCTGACAGATTCCCGCAACAAAGACAGAATTCGTCTCGCAACGAAGAAGGAACTCAGTCTTTTTTCTTCGCAGCCACCGCATCACGATTGATCACTGTTGTCTGAACCTCTCTGCGGCGACCGGCCTTTTCTAAACTCTCATCTTGTCATCGACGTTACAAGATCCCCTTTTTTCCACAATCCCCTTCTTGTCTAAGGCTCGGTTGTCGGAGGAAATGGAATTTTCCGAGTCCTTTGAACGTTTACTAGCGCCTTCGCAAGATTTTGTCTGTCTTAAGGAACGATGACACCGTCGTTGGTTGTTCTTAACTGGGGGACTTGAATTACAACATCAAAGACAATGATCAACGGCATTCACCATATTACCGCACTCGCCAGCGATCCACAAAGGAACCTGGACTTTTACGCAGGTGTCCTCGGATTGCGTCTTGTGAAACGCACGGTGAACTTCGATGCGCCGGATGTCTACCATCTATACTATGGAGACGAAATCGGTCAACCGGGTACAATCCTCACATTCTTTCCGTTTCCGAATGCCGTTCGCGGAAAACGAGGGACAGGAGAGATTTCCGTTGTTGCCTTCCAGGTTCCTCCTGCGGCACTCGAATTCTGGGTCGAGCGATTGTCCAAATACGGAATTCACATCGATGGGCCATTTAAGCGATTTGGTGAGGAGTTCATCTCGTTTCAAGATCTGGATGGAATGACGGTCGAGCTCGTATTCTCTGCATCACAATTTGCTTTTCGGCATTGGAGCGGCAGTCCAATCTCGCCAGACTTCTCCATCCGCAGATTGCATAGTGCTACGCTGACGGTGGCACGACGGGAAGAGACAGATTGGATTCTACAGAACCTGCTCCAGTTCAGGTTGTCCGCCCAAGATGATTTGCGATTTCGATATGTGTCCGGTACAAGTGAAGGTGAAGCAACGGTTGATCTCCTGGTCAGGAAAGATCTTCCGATTGCCCGTCAATCTGCGGGTTCTGTTCATCACATCGCTTGGAGAACCGCGGACAGCGCCGGCCAGATGAAATGGAGAAAAGAAATTGCCGATTCCGGTTTGCACGTTACAGAGATTCTGGATCGACAGTATTTTCAATCGATCTATTTTCGAGAACCAGGAGGGGTTTTGTTTGAAATCGCAACGGATACTCCAGGATTTGCCGTTGATGAAAAAGTCGAAAACCTCGGCGTTGAACTGAAATTGCCTCCGTCGCTTGAATCAGAACGGCAAAAGCTGGAACGACTTCTCCCGCCAATCGATATGAAGAAGAAGTTGTTCGTTGAGTGAGTGTTGACATTCGACCCCGGGCTGTCCCTTTTTTCGAAGTCCATACTTACAGAATTGGATTGATTTGCAAAGAAATACCGATTCTGTGGAACAATTCAAGTGCTTTCGATGTTTAAAGAGTATGGGAACAGCCGAGAATTCTCATTTATGACAGACATTGCGGTATCAGACAAACGACAGAAAATTCTCAACGAAGTCACGTCGTGGCCTGGTGTCGAAACCCGGCCACACAAGTTTGGCGGCATAGAGTTTCTTCTCGGCAAACGAGAGATCGGTCACTTGCACGGGGACAGCCTTTTGGATGTTCCTTTTCCGCGCAAGGTAAAGGAAATTCTTGTTGCCCGTGGAGAAGCGGAAGAACACCATGTTCTTCCGGGAAGCGGTTGGATTAGTTACCATATCGGCTCAATTGACGAGGTCGACCATGCTGTGGAGCTTCTCCATCGGTCATATGAATTCGCAATAGAATCCAGAATGAAAAGAACTATCGATAGCCGTGCCACACTTTCAAAGGAATACCAGAATGAATCAATATATGATTGACATAGATCTCCCACAGCCCATCACACAGGAATTTGCAGATTTGATTCCCGAGCAGAGGGCGCTCGTCAATACGATGATGGGAGAAGGAAAGATCGCGAGCTATTCCCTTTCGATGGACCGATCGCGACTCTGGGTCATCGTTAACGCTGAGACATCTGAGGATGCCCGCGGAATCATTGCCTCCTTCCCGATTGTCCCTTTTATCAAATTCAAGGTGGAGGAACTTATGTTTCATAACAGCGTGCGATTTCTTCGCCCGCAGTTCTCGTTAAACTAAGCACCCAAGCGGCCCAGATTCACGAACCACAGTCCGCTCAAACATTGTAAAGGAAGTGAACCGTCGTGAGAATAAGCAGCGTACATCTTCGAACTTCGAATCTATCGCGTCTACGCGATTTCTACGTGGAGGTATTGGGCTTTGAGCCGGTCGAATCAGACGGAGGAGACCTTCAGTTGTTCTCCGACATTGACCAGGAACCGCTCATTACGATAGAAGAACTCGCAGATGCCACACCGAGAAAGGATTTTACACCCGGTTTGTACCACTTCGCAGTGTTGATGCCGAGCAGGAAGGAACTGGCCCGAATTCTCGCGCAGTTGTCGGAAAAGAGGTATCCGCTCCAGGGATTTGCCAACCACGGTGTGAGCGAGGCAATTTATCTCGCTGATCCGGATGGTAACGGTATTGAATTATACAGAGACCTCCCGCGGGAACAGTGGCCAAATAAGAACGGTGAGATTGAAATGTTTACCAAGCCCCTCGATCTCGAAAACCTGCTCTCGGAAATCGTAGATGACACGCCGGCATGGGACGGGATCCATCCAGAGGCAACCATCGGCCATATTCATCTCCAGGTCTCGGACGTTGCGAGATCAGGAAATTTTTACCACGACATTCTGGGATATGATGTCATTCAAAAGAACTTTCCGGGTGCCCAATTTCTTTCGACCGGGGGGTATCATCATCACATTGGCATCAACATGTGGAACAGCAAAGGATCCTCGCCGGCGCTTAAGGGGGGCGCCGGCTTGGTCCGGTTCAGTATTGAGACGTCCGATTTGATCACATTGCGACACCTCCAGGTTCAATTTTTGCACAAAGGAGTCTCATTCGAGGAAATCCCTTCGGAAAACAACTCGATGCCCGCATTGCTCGTCCACGATCCGGACGGGATCGAAATACAAATTGTCGTGCACCAAAGAGTGCTCGTCAACTGATTTGGGCAATTTCTACAAGAATGGATATTTTTTGTAAAGCAGAATCGTCGTCATGACGATTGTCGATGGATTTTGTCAGGCCGAGTGGGGCATGAGCGGTTGGGCGCTGACAAAGGCTCCTGCAACTAAAAAGTTGCAGGAGCTTTTTTGTTTCTACGTGGTTTTGTAAGCACGGGAACTGATTCTTTGCCTTGCTGCAAGGAGAATACCTTTCTGGCGTTCTATATCCGAATTCTGCTTGGTTCAATTTCACGACCGAAAAATCTCTTTCGGAAGTAGAGGGCCACATTTACCAATCCGATCAACACCGGTACTTCGACAAGAGGGCCTATTACTGCCGCAAAGGCAACACCGGAATTGATCCCAAAAACAGCAATGGACACGGCAATTGCCAGTTCAAAGTTATTGCTTGCAGCCGTAAAGGACAGCGTTGCGGACTTGGCATAGTTCGCGCCGGACTTCCGAGCAAGATAAAACGAAATCAAAAACATGAGCACAAAATACACGATGAGTGGGGCGGCGATCCTTAAAACATCGAACGGTATTTTTACGATATATTCGCCTTTCAGTGAGAACATCACAACGATCGTGAACAACAGTGCGACGAGGGTGATCGGAGATATTTTTGGAATGAACTTCTGAGTGTACCAGTCTTTACTCTTCCATTTGAGCAACGTGAACCTCGTGATGATGCCGGCAAGGAAGGGAATACCAAGATAGACAAAAACGCTTTTGGCAATTTGACCTATGGTGATATCGACTGCGAATGTCTTCAGACCAAGCCAGGAAGGAAATACGGTAAGGAAAAGATAGGCATAGACGGAAAAGAAGAGAACCTGGAAAATTGAATTTAACGCCACAAGCCCTGCCGCATATTCGGTGTCTCCTTTGGCCAGCTCGTTCCAGACAATGACCATTGCTATGCATCGGGCCAGGCCGATGATGATGAGGCCCGCCATATACTCCGGATATCCCCGAAGAAAGATCACGGCCAGCGCGAACATCAGCACCGGGCCAACAAGCCAGTTCTGAACCAACGAAAGCACAAGTACTTTCGTGTTCTTAAAAACATCCCCAAGTTCTTCATACTTCACTTTTGCGAGTGGCGGGTACATCATCAGAATCAACCCGATCGCGATGGGGATATTCGTTGTGCCGCTCTGGAATGAATTCCAAAACTGTACTATTCCTGGAAAGAAATAGCCGGAAAAGACTCCGACAAACATAGCAAGGACTATCCAAAGCGTCAGAAAACGATCAACAAATGAAAGCTGCTTAGTGAGTGAAGTCGTGTGGCTGTCCATTGGCGTTAAGTCTGTTTATTCAGTTTTTTGGTATAGAGATCGGCGAAACGCTCACGAATCTCATCTCGCACACGTCTGAATTCTGCCACAATGTGTTCTTCCGTCCCCATTGCTTCCGCCGGATCATCGAATCCGATGTGAAGCCGCTGTTTGACTTTTCCTGTGAACACAGGACAAGTCTCTTTAGCGTTATCGCAGACGGTGATGACGTAGTCAAACTCGACCTTCAGGAATTGATCGACATTCTTCGGGCGTCCGCCTGAAATGTCGATGCCGACTTCCTTCATGACAGCGACGGCCCTGGGGTGAACTTTGCTTGCAGGCGACGTCCCGGCAGAATGGACTTCCAGTTCTTTGCCGAAGGACTTCAAGAATCCTTCCGCCATTTGGCTGCGGCAGGAGTTTCCTGTGCAGATGATGAGGACTTTTTGTTTCATCTGATACCCCAGCAGGTGATGTCGCACGACGTCACCTGCAGTTAAATTTCCATTTATGAATTGGACTCTACAAAGGCAAATTCAAAACCATACAGATAGCAGACTTCGGGCATGCGCCAGTAAATTCCGACGATTTCTGCATAAGTTCATTGGCGATCGCTGATCGCTCCACCGCCTTGAACCCTTTCCGCTCAAAGAACTTCTGCGCTGTTTCGGTAAGCAGGACAATCCGCCGGGTCTTTCGTTCTCTCGCCACGACCAACATGTTCTGGAACATCTTCGATCCAATGCCTTGGCTTTGAAGTCCGGGACGCACAGCAACCGACCGGAGCAACGCATCTTCACCATAAAACTCATATCCCGCGATTCCGAGAATTATGTCTTTGTCGGTATACACATAGAACGCCGTTGCTCCGGTGTCCACGGACTCGGTCGGGAGCTTTACTTCTCGAAGGAGCCGTCGAATGGTTTCCTTGTCCACGTTCATAGCCGGACGAAATATGGTTTTCGCAGATGAATCCATGGTGCTTAGGACTTCTCACCGTAGACAGTGATGCTAAAAATACCCGCCCCGGAATCTTTGTACTCCTGAATTACCTTCGGTGAGACGTACTGTAAGAGCATATCGTCGGGGAGGTTTGTTGTTCGGCTCTTCACAACTTTCACGTTTCTAAATCCTGCCTCTCCGAGAAGGGCAAGATATTCATTCTTTTGTATTGCTCCCGAAACGCAGCCTGCGTACATCACTGCGACTTCCTTCAGCGCCTCCGGGAGATTTCCTTCCAGGACGATATCGGAAACCGTGAAATGTCCTCCGGACTTGATGACGCGGAACATCTCTGCAAAAGCTTTCCGCTTGTCAGGAACGAGGTTGAGCACGCAATTGCTGACGACGACGTCGGCGGTGTTCGATTCGATCGGCATTGCCTCGATATCGCCAAACACGAACTTGACGTTCGAAAATCCGAGTTTTGCGTTGTTCGCATTTGCTTTCGCGATCATTTTTTCGGTCATGTCGAGACCTATGATCTTGCCGCTCTCGCCGACAATGGAGCGCGCAACAAAGCAATCATTGCCAGCCCCGGAGCCGAGATCGATGACTGTATCGCCAGCCTTGATGTTCGCAAACTCGGTAGGGATGCCGCACCCGAGCGCAAGATCAGCCTCTTTTACATAGCCTTTGACGTGCGAGTAGTCTTCCACCATCACGTCGACATCCGATGAGCAGCCGCAGGCCGAACCACAGCAGGTTGATGCAGAGTTTTGCTCCGACTTTTCGACAATTTCTGTGTAGTGTTCTTTCACAATTTGTTTGAGTTCCGTAGATTTTCTTGCATCCATAATAGTTCTCCTTAGCATGATTTTGTTGTGAGATCGCTCTCGAAAAAGACCCCGAAGTATTTTCGGGCTTCTGCCCACACTTTCGGGTCGATACAGTAGCAGACACGCGGACCGTCGATCTCGCCTTTGATGAGTCCGGCGTTTTTCAGTTCTTTCAGGTGTTGAGATACGGTTGATTGCGAGAGGGGGAGCTCTTCGACGATATCACCACAGATACATTCCTGGCGTTTGAGGAGAAGTTTGATGATGGCGACGCGTGCCGGATGGCTGAGTGCTTTGCCAAGCTCGGCGACTCTGATATCCTGGGAGGTGAATTCTTCTTTCTTCGTATAAGCCATCGGGTCCGTTCCTTTATCCTTTATCGTAAATATACGATAAGATCTTAGAAAGTTACAACTGAAAAGCGATCTTCTGATGTCTTTTTCTTCCAATGAGGGATAATTCATTGAGAGATTTCTCAGGTTTGCGAAACAAAAAGCGTTCATTTTCGTATTTTTAGCCGCCTTTCCTTTCATTCGAATTCGAAGGAGTCCCAGCATGAAATTCGCGAAATACGTATTCCTCGCCGCAGGGATATACGGTCTTCTAGTCACGTTCCCGCTCTATTTCATGGAAGCAAAACTTTCAGCGGACTATCCGCCCTCGTTGAATCACCCCGAATACTATTACAGCTTCATCGGGGTCACGGTGGTTTGGCAAATCCTCTTCTTGTTCATTTCACGGGATCCGTTGCGATACCGGCCCGTCATGATCTTCTGTCCGCTGGAAAAGCTTTCGCTCGTCCCGACATTTCTTGTTCTATCCCCGCGCGGGCTTTTCCCGAGGGCTTGGATACCGCTTATGACCATTGATCTCGCGTTCGGAGTACTGTTTTTCATTTCGTATCTTAAGACACATCAATCGAGCACGATCTCCCCTGCACCCAGGTCTTGATTGAATCAAAAGCATTGTCTCCCCTCCAGGCATCGTTATTCGCACGAACTAATCCCATCCCACTTACTTGAGGAGGTCTACAGCATGATACGTACCTTGGTGATCTTCGCCCTCCTGTGTGTCGCTTCTTCTGCGCTTCGGGCACAGGTAGACGCACGGATGCTGCAATATCCCGATGTTTCTCAGACACACATTGTCTTCTCCTATGCCGGAGATTTGTGGGTTGTGCCGAAAGAAGGGGGAACAGCTCTTAAGCTCAGTTCGCCGCGTGGACAGGAACTCTATCCGCACTTCTCGCCGGACGGATCGCGGATCGCTTACAGCGCGAACTATGACGGGAACATTGAAGTCTACGTTGTTCCCACGATGGGAGGCATGCCGACACGGGTGACCTATCACGGAATGCCCGATCGCATCATTGACTGGTATCCTGACGGAAACAAGCTCCTCTTTGTCTCTTCAATGAACAGCGGGAAACAACGGTTCAGCCAATTTTACAGTGTTTCTCCAGAAGGAGGAATGCCTGAACAGCTTCCCGTCCCGTACGGCGAAATGGCATCGCTTTCCCCCGACGGCAAAAAAATTGCCTACACGAAAATGACACAGGCATTCCGGACGTGGAAACGATATCGGGGTGGCTGGGCGCCGGATATCATCATCTTCGATCTCGAGAAGAAAACTTCGGAGGCGATTACTCCAAATCCTGCCGCTGACGAGTTCCCCATGTGGCACAACAACACAATCTATTTTCTCTCTGACCGCGGACCCGAGGAACGATCGAACATCTGGTCGTATGACCTTGGCACAAAGGAAACCAAACAGATTACCAAATTCGCGGACTATGATATTCATTTCCCTTCTATCGGACCTTCAGACATCGTCTTCGAAGCAGGGGGCAGATTGTATCGACTGAGTCTCGCCGATGAGAAGCTCAATGAAGTGACTGTAAAGGTGGTGACCGACGAACTTACGCTCTTGCCCCGGGCAGAGAATGCAACCAAGTACATAATTAGTTTTTCGGTAGGACCGGATGGCAAGCGTGCACTGTTTGAAGCTCGCGGCGAAGTCTTCTCTGTTCCTGCGGAGAACGGGCCCATTATCAACTTGACACAAAGCTCCGGATCCGCCGAGCGTTTCCCGGCCTGGTCTCCCGACGGTAAAACTGCCGCGTGGTGGAGCGATAAATCTGGTGAATACGAATTGACTCTGCTCGACCTTACCAAACCGGGTTCTGCGAGGAAGGTGACAGCATACGGTCCCGGATACCGGTACAACCTCTTTTGGTCACCCAACAGCAAGATGATCGCGTTCATCGACAAAGCAATGAAGATCCAAATCTACGATGTCGAGAAGGACAAGACCGTGCAGGTTGACAGGGAGTATTATTACTACGAAGGAAATCTCGAGGGCTTTAGGCCCAGCTGGTCACCAGACAGCCGATGGTTGGCCTATGGTCGTGATTTGGAGCTCAGAGGTTCCGCCATCTTTCTATTCGATACCAAGGAAGCAAAAAGCACGCAGGTGACTTCGGGATATTACTCTGACAACACTCCTTCCTTCGATCCGGATGGAAAATATCTTTACTTCACAACGAATCGAACCTTTACGCCAGTGTACTCCGACTACGACAATACGTGGACCTATCCGAATTCGACGACTATCGCTGCTGCGACCCTGACTGATGATACTCCTTCGCCCCTGGCACCCAAGGATGACTCTGTGGCCATCAAGAAAGAAGACTTGAAGAAGGATGACGCAAAGAAAGAAAAAGGAAAAGAAGACGAAAAGAGAGCGGAGAAATCCAAAGAAACCAAGATTGTGCTGGAAGGGTTCGAAAGCCGGGTTGTCATACTCCCGGCTGCAGCAGGGAATTTCGGTACTATCGAAGCCGTGTCCGGGAAAATTGTCTATCTTCGTGTTCCGAATAGTGGATCAGCCGACAAAAAGAAACCGCTCATGTATTACGATCTTGACAAACGCGAGGAGAAGACCATCGCGGACGACGTTGACGTTTTCGATGTGAGTGCCGACGGCAAAAAAGTGCTCGTCGCGAAATCGGGTAGCTACTCCGTTGTCGAGGTGGCAGAAAATCAAAAGATGGACAAGAAAATGCCGACGACCCAGATCGTGTTGACGGTCGATCCGAAGGCCGAATGGAAACAGATCTTCACTGACGTGTGGCGGTTCGAACGGGACTTTTTCTACGATCCCAATATGCACGGCGTGAATTGGAACGAAATGAAAATTCGTTACGGCAAACTTCTGGACAATTGCGTCACGCGATGGGACGTCAACTTCGTCATCGGCGAGTTGATATCAGAACTCAGTTCATCGCATACGTATCGCGGCGGCGGCGATATTGATGATGGTCCCGTGAGCAATTTCGGATATCTCGGCGTCGATTGGGAACTTTCGGATGGTGCGTACCGCATCAAGAATATCGTCGTTGATGCGCCGTGGGATACGGAGGTCCGATCGCCGCTGCTTGAACCCGGCGTCAAGATCGAAAAAGGAGACTACGTCCTCGCAGTAAATGGTCAACCTCTTGATGTGGCAAAAGCACCCTGGGCTTCGTTCGCGGGTCTCGCGGATAAGACTGTTGAGTTGACGGTGAACTCGAAGCCTGCGATGGACGGTGCGCACAGGGTGCTCGTGAAAACGATTGGCGATGAAACTCGGCTTCGACATTTGGCTTGGATCGAGTCGAACCGTAAACGTGTCGAGGAGGCAACGAAGGGACGCATTGGTTACATCTATGTTCCCAGTACGGGCATTGATGGCCAGACGGAACTGGAGCGGCAATTCATGGCACAATACGACAAGGATGGATTGATTGTCGATGAGCGATTCAACAACGGAGGACAAATACCCGACAGGTTCATCGAGCTCTTGAACAGGAAGCCGCTCGCATTCTGGGCGGTACGTGACGGTCACAATTGGCAGTGGCCACCGAATGCAAATTTCGGTCCCAAGGTTATGCTCATCAACGGATGGAGTGGATCGGGAGGCGATGCATTCCCGGACTATTTCCGCAAAGCCGGTCTTGGCCCTCTAATCGGTACGCGAACATGGGGCGGACTCATTGGAATCTCCGGCGCACCCGGACTTATCGATGGCGGAAGCGTGACAGTGCCGACGTTCAGAATGTATAATCCTGACGGAACGTGGTTCAAGGAAGGACATGGAGTCGAACCTGACATTCCGGTCGATGATGATCCATCCCAGCTCGCTAAGGGAGTTGATCCTCAGCTGGAGAGAGGTATTCAGGAAGTGGTGAAAATGGCAGGCGATCATCCTCCTATTTGGCCGAAACAGCCGCCATACGAGAAGAGATAAACGCAGATTTTGGGAAAGGAGCCAAGCCGATAATTCGGCAAGACAATCGGCTCCGATAATTTTACACCTGAACCCGGTAACTCTGTTACCGGGTTCTTTTTTTTCCGCATTTCGAACATTGACGTCGTTGGATCATGGTTATGAAACCGTACACATTGGAAGCGTTCGTCCTATCCACTCGACGCCGAAAGCAATTTTAGTTTGATTTTGAATTTTTCTTTGGCCCACTTCCTGGCATCAAACTTGTCCTCTCTACTTCTGTAAACATCCGGAGGTGAGGTTATGAAACAAAAACCGTTCCTCTCGCCATTTTGTCTCCCACTTCTCATCGCTGTATTCGGGTGTAACCCCGATTCTCCTCTGGCGGTGAGCTTCGATCCCCCCACGTGCACCATTTCCAGTATTCAAAAAGCCGATGCCTCGTGGCCTTATCCTGCAAAACTTTCGATGACCGTCGAAAACACAGGCGAGGCAACTGCCTTTGATGTTGAATGTGAAATCAAGCTCAAGTCCGGCAATACGATTGTGGATGAAGGACTCGTCTATTTCGGCACGCTTGCATCGCACGAATCCTACACACAGGATGAGCGGTTTTGGAACATCACTTCACATTCAGAATATTCCTCTGCGGAATACCATCTTTTCTGGTTCGATTCGCAGGGAGATTATCATGATTGATCGGAACGGCATGTCGGTTCAACTACTAGTTTGAATCGCGGAAATGATTGACAGTGAAGATCTCGGACCAAGCGGTCTGCAATGGCAAGCACTTCCAATTGGCCAATTCACTGGTATTCAATGACATACCGGTTGTCCTAATCTTGCGGAACCACAGGAACTTTTGCCTGGCTATTAAGGTTAAGAGAACGTCTCCGCCTTCAACAATTCAGAGGAATGCAATTATGATGCGGTTGTTTCTTGGAGCTTTTGTTCTGGTTCTCGTTACGGTCCTGGCCGGATTCTCGCCACAAGATCAGGAAAAACCTCGCCGGGAGTGGCGTTTTAGTCCTCAGGAAGATAGTGCACGTTTCGCCCGAATGAATGCCGAAATCAATGAGAAACTCGGAGATGTCAGGAAGAGTATTTCGGGACAGGAAGACAGGCCGGCATCGGAAGTTTTCAAGAACTTAACGATGTTCAAAGAGGTGAAAGCTGGACAGATCCCGGGAATCATGGAAATATGGTCGCGATCACTTGGCACCTCGTGCAAACATTGTCATGTTATTGATCAATGGGCGAAGGATGACAAGCCGGAAAAACAAATTGGCCGCGATATGCTTCACATGATGGGAGAAATCAACACGAACCTGCTCGCAAACATCAAAAATCTGGATAGCAAGAATCCATCGATATCATGCTGGACCTGCCACGAAGGACGTATCAAACCGCCAAGACCACCGTGGGCAAGAGAGGCTCAACACAAAGACTGATCATTCATGCATGCTAAAGTTGGTGGGGTCATCTGAGGGTGAACATTGAGATGGAGAGACCCCACCACTTTGCTTTACCAACTTCCAACGAATCTCTGCCCGCAAGTCTCCCTTTTCCTTCACCACCACTCCGTAACAAGCTTACAAACTGAGATCATAGCGCTGCTCCGTCACCACCATTCCCCACAGTTCGTGCTTCTTCTCTTCCGTCAATCGAAACCCAACAGCGGTGTATACTCTGGCTGCCGCAAGGAGGCTGGCCTCCGTCCAAAGAAAAATTGATCGATAGCCCTGTTCACGGCAGAACTGGATTGCTTCTTCAATCAAATACCTGCCGATTCCCCGACCGCGGAGGTCAGGATGCAGCAGAAACCAGCGAAGTTGAGCAACGTCAATTGACGATCGAACAATCGCAATCGAGCCGACAAGGGTCGAATCTCGCTCAACCAGCCAGATGTTATCACGTTCCGTTCGTGACGCGGCAAATTCGGTGAGCGGTCCTGCGACGTACGTTTCAAAACTTTTATCCCAACCATGGTCCCTGGAATACAGGGTCCCGTGTAAAGACGTCAGATACTCGACGTCGCCGGGCTTAAAGTCGTGCCGAATTCTTACGTTCGTCGGTAATTGATATGCCATCGCAGAATCGGTGTTACGAACTCGTACCAGATCTTCAATGAGGCTTTGTTCCGCTGGTGTCTAACAGTTTGTTCACGCGGTCACTTCTTCTTCGGTCCTTTCATTCGCGACTTCATTGAGAAACCAAGAATCCCCAGGATTAAGCCACACACTCCACCGAAGACCCCAAGGACTGTAAAAAACGGCACGCGGCTGATGAGGGATGCCTTTCCGTTGTAACCAGCAAGCATAAAGACGAACGACAGCACAGATCCATAGCTCATTCCGTTGAAGATGGACTCATTCTTCGTTCCCCAGAATCCGATAGCGAGTCCGGCGAGTGTCCACGGAACGAGAGCAAGCCAGGACCCGACGAACACATAACGCGCACACGCGATTCCGAGGACGAGGCCGATGACGGCTGATATCGCTGTTTTATTCACTTGTTCTTTTTGTCGAAAGACTCTTCCGAGATGTCCTGTTCTTCGTCCCGGGAATAGCCGGGGCAAAGGCTGATGTTGCTCAGCAACGTTTTGCTATGAACTATATCCACGGTATCAGTGTCGAGTCTCAACGGTAACGTGGGGACCTTTCTCAGGTATTCTTTGCCTGATTCAATATCTTCATTCTTGTTTCTGTCCAGCCCTCGCGTGATGAGTGCAACACCGTATTCCTTCACAATTTCTATCCGTGTTGAATCGAGAGTATATGCTTTGTTGCAATAGTAGACGGCCTTGTCCAGATCGCCGCTAATGCCAAACATCCATCGAAGAAGAAAGAAGGAAGGGCAAAGACGGTAGTACACTCCGAGCGCCACGCAACTCGAGGCCTGCAGGTTCTCCCCGTTCGGCGTCGTGTAGTCGGATTTCCTGTTCACAGCGATCAGCCAGTCGTTTTCGATTCCCTTGGCCGTAAATAGCTCGGACAGAACGCCCTTGGTCGTCGCGATCCGAGCATTTGCAAGTCCCCTCATGAAATAGCACTCCCCCATTTCCGGGGCGCATTTGATTCCTTCTTCCGCCACCCTCAGCATCGTATTATACAATTCGATCTTTCGTTCTTTGTCCGTCGTTTTGTTGATGTCGAGTTTTTCAGCAATCTCGTAATAACTGAGACACATCATTGCACGAACAAGATAATCGTTCGGCTTATACTTGAGCGCCTCCTCACAATTCTTTATGCAATCGTCAAATTTAAACTTCCCGATATCATAATCCGCATTGTGGAAATAGACTTTATACTGTTCTTCAGCGGAACCATTCTCGCCACCGGATGGATGACCACTCTGCGAAAGAGAGCGAAGTGCACACACGACAATGAACAATCCCAACAACACTACCATTCGTGCATTCTTAGCCATAACACAATCCTCACGTTGTTTGTTGTTTCGCCGACAGGAGCTATTTCGAATCGTACCCGGACATTTGAACCTTGATGACAATTTTCTTGTCAACCGTGTTTCCGCCCGTCGTAATGCCGGGCCTGTGAGCGTCCGAAGGAAAGAAAATAAATAACGTCCCCGGGTCTGCAGGAAACAGTGGGCCGGTCCCGGAATAGTGCGCAACATCGCTCTTCTCGTTATATGGTTCCGTCACCGTCACACTCGAGAGCGGGGAGACGCCGATGAGTTCCCGGCCCCGTATGACGTACTGAATGTCCGCATACCGTTGGTGCGATTCCCAGCGCGTGTTCTGGAAATCTTTGGTCGAATCTTCTGTCACAGAAGCATACACATTATCGCCGAGAATGGCGTGTTTTCCCCTGGAAATCGTCTCAAGGTTTTGGCTCTTGAGAAAAGCGAAGGCACTGTCCCAGAATGCTCTTTGAAGATGGTACTGCTCCGCAAATTCCATCTGATTGACAGTTTCGTGCGGAGAAAGCTTGAGTCCATTGAGCCACTCTTGGCCATCGAACCACGTTTTCGCTTTCTGTTTTGTCCACCCTTTATCGGAGTCTGACTGAGCGAGAAGAATTGACGTTACGGCAGCGAGCCCAAAGAGCGTCGAAAGGATGGTCATAGTCTTCATCAGGGTCCTCTATGTTCGCAAGACGAAACATTATGATGAGAAGCACCATTTTGTGCACGCATTTCACTGATCATAATGGGCTTCGAGTTTTCGATATAGATCAGGTTTGGTTTCTCAAGCTTAAGAAGCGGGACTTGGAAATGCAAGCCATAAGGTGAGAAAATCTTGAACGCGAGCACCGGAGGCTGATTTGGGTTCTCGTTCTGGAAGGGGCGCCTGAACACTATATCTGACGCATTGCGCCGAAACGTTCATTACAGAAAATGGTTACCACCAACACCGAGCTCGAACGGCCTTTTGTCACATCGTCGGTAAGATGTTCGATCGTACGTGATTCGTCATCTGGATGTAAGAATGTTCAAAAATGCAGCAAGGCCATCCGGCACCGAACGATCACTTGCGGATGCGTCTATGCCTCGTTCGTCGCCCGTCGGACGACGATGTATGCCGCCCAAAAGAATATCGCGGTAATGCCATACCCAATTGCGGTCGATGGCGACTGAGCTATCAACCAGTACATTTTTCCCTGTGTCCAAGAGAAGGAAAAAGGATTAAGAGTGTTCAAGATGGCAAATGCCAGAAGGAAGGCTCGCAATCTCAAAAGCCATTTGGTTTTTTTCAACGCCTTCATTTCGTCGTTTACTTCCGGCCGATGGGGAACCGATCCCGGGAGAGTAGTCTTCAACCATGCCTCGGACTTGCTGCGAAAGTCCGGATTCTTCCTCATGTACTCCTCGACCAGGATCTTTGTATCCTCGCTGCAATCCCCCGAATAGAACAATGGGAGCAGGTCGGTGACGATATCTTCTGAGACGTTCATAGGTTTCTCCCTTACGTTTGTTGTGTGAGTGCGTAAATTTTCGCCCGAGCCCGGAAGACTTTGACCTTGACGGCCGTGACGGAGAGACCGACAGCGAGCGCAATGTCTTCATACGACAATTCTTCCTCGACTCTCATGATAAAGACTGTCCGGTCTATCTCCGGAAGGGTCTGAAGCGCCTTCCATGCTTCGTCCAGCTCGGATCGGACTTCGGCCACCGTATCGGGCTGAGCCGCAGTGTCCTGGATTGTTTCATCGAGTGACGCCATCTTCTTTTTGCGACGTTTGCTGTGAAGGAACAAGTTTCTTGCGATGGTAAAAAGATACGCCTTTACTGACTCGACCCGGATTTCCTTTGTCGACGTCCAAATGCGAACGAAGGTCTCCGAAGTGATATCATTTGCTTCATCTGCATCTCCGGTGAGCCAGAATGAAAACCGGTATACATCGTCTGCGTATTTGGTATGCAGTTGGTGAAAGGTGATTGTATCCTGGTTCATAGACATACTATCCTCAAGACTCTTAGAAGTTACAATCGAAAGAGACTATTTTCACTGTGTAAGCAATTCGTTCATTCTGGACTTGATAGCGCACTCGAATTCGGTTAAATTTAGCGGTCGCGAAGGAGAATTGACCTTCAACAAAGTACCTGTATTGAACTAATCCCCGAAGGAGGTGATCCAATGGATCTGAAAAAGCTAAGAATCGAGAAGTTCAAGAACATCCAGGTTGTGAACTTCCCAAACAATGTCGACTTCGGAATCAGCTCTTCAACCAAGAATGTTGAGGTCATTATCTATTACATCGATCGGCTCGACGACGTGAAGAAATTCAGCAAGCTCTGCGCCTCTACACCACTGCCGAAGGAAAACAGGACCATCATGATCTACAAGAAAGGAAGGAAAGACGGTGTCAACAGAGATTCCATCTTTCTCCCATTCAGAAAGGATAAGAACTTTGTGTTGAAGGCGCCAATGCTTTGTTCGCTTTCCGATGAACTGAGTGCGTGTGTGATGGGCAGAGTCGTGTAACCAAACTACGAGAGCATCTTCTCGGAAACACTAAAACCGATCCTACTCAAATGATCCATATAATTCATGTTCAGAACGAGATTTAAGAAGGAGATCGTCGCCGAGTTCTTGCCTCCGGCGCGATCAGGAAAAAGACAGAAGGTAATTATTCTCTGCGATGGTATGCCTTCGGTGCCGAGGAAGCAGCCGTTAATGGAATTCCTCTCGAGAAAGGGGTACTGGGTCTTCTATCCAAGATATCGCGGAACGTGGGAAAGCAGCGGGAAATTTCTTGAAAGATCTCCTGCACAGGATATTTCGGATGTTATTGACGGCATCCAAAAGAAGTTAAAGGAGATCGCCTTTGGCAAAACATTCCACTGCTCGCCCGACGAGATCTATGTTATCGGGGGAAGTTTTGGAGGGACGACTGCAATATTGTCATCACTCGACGCACGTGTTACAAAAGTCGTAGCGAATTGCCCTGTCGTGGATTGGTCTATCCTTCCTGCGGAACAAAAGAAGGAGACTTCAAACACAAGCTATCCTGATTATATCCGCGAAGCATTCGGTGAAAGCTATCGGCTTTCTGGAAGGAATTGGAGTAAACTTGGGAACGGACGTTTCTTCAATCCTGCGTATCATTCCAAGGAACTTGACGGATCAAAAATCCTGATATTTCAGACAAAAGACGATCCGTTTATCCCATGGAAAGGAGTACGACAATTTGCCAAGCGGATTGGTGCGACCCTCTTGGTTCGTGAACGGGGTGGACATAGTAGAACGGAGTATATTGTTCAGACGCATTGGACAAGCATCGCGAGATTCTTCAATACAACAGCACAGTCTGGACGCGCTTGCGATACACTTGGGAGCAGCTGTTCACTACGCATTGATTGACCAAATTGTAATGAATTCTGAAAGAACCGTGCTTTCTGTTTGCTCGCATTCGCACGATTGGGAATCAACCGCTTGCATTTCCATCCTCTAGAAGCTAATTTTGTATCAGAATAGTTCGACAGGCATCGGCGTGGACTCTGTCGTGACTGCGGTGATGGAAAAAGTGGATGATAGTTGTGCCTGTGAGAGTGTCGGAGATCAGTTCGATGCCTGAGGCTCAATCGAGCTTGACAGGAACTACAACAGCGCATTCGGCTTTATTCTGAAATGCCGCGCCTGAAGTACACTTCGATCTCAGTGTGTTAATAATCTTTCCAAGCGTAATTCAGACCTTCCCTGTTCCTGTCTCGTAGAGTGGTATACAACCGCATGTGCTGGGTTGGAGTAACTTATTCTTCCGGGGACACATCATGTCTTCAAACGAAACTGCAAGCTCTCGCCTTCGACGACAACTTAGCCTATTGCTGGACGCGGACCTACGAAGAGACAGTCTCCTCTTGTTTGGTTTGTTGTTTCTCCTCAACGGTATAGCGTATTCGCAGGGATTCACGGGCGGAAGTTCTGCGCGCCACATCGCTCTCGGCGGCGGTCCGTTGAATCCCTACCTCCGGGATATTATGCGCGTTCACACCAATCCCGCACAGCTTGCCTCTGATTCCAATTTCGTCTGGAGTGACGTTGGGTATCTTGCTACTGACGGTGTAAATGGCGGCAGTCGTTTCCAATTCCTCGCAGCGGGAATAATTGTCTCTGAACAATCCACCATAGGAGTGATACTCAACAAAAGAGAATCCCCTCTCTACACGGTGGATAATTCCACACCTGCCCTCGATCCAGTTGATGAAATGAATGGTTATGTGGGCTCAGTTCTTGGTTTTGGCGGAAGTCAATTCGCAAGACCGTTGAGTCCGATCGAGATCGTTGGAGCGTTCCACGCATTACAGTGCGATGTCGGCGGATCGATTACGTACGGTGGATGGAAGAACGAACGGACTGGTGGAGGGGACCTCCTACAACGCACACGAACGTGGAGGTTTAAGGTGGGTTTCATTGCACCCCATATTGGGAATGCAGTAACAGTTGATGCTGCTGTACTATTGGGTCTGAATAGCATGGAAGCATCATATACCACAAACGGACTTGCGAACAAATTGTCCATGGAAGATGGAATGGAATTGGGCTTGGATGTACGAACCGAATACACACTCGATGGACGCTGGACCCTGGTTCCGAGAATTCGGGCCTACACATTCTCATGGGGAATGAGTCAGGTGAAGAACGGGATAACAATATCCCCTGACCCAATTTCCGAGTATAGCCACCACGAATATGAAGTGGGAATCGGCGAGAACTATCGGTCGGGAAATTTCCTCATCGTTGGCGGACTCAGTTACCAACGGACAGTCCTCGAGAACATCTATAAATCATCAGGCACTTCCTCAACGACGACGATCACGATCGACGATTTGCCGAAGATCAATCTTGGGATGGAAATCCAGATCGCCCCGTGGGTTGTCGCGAGGATTGGCTATTTCGACAGAATTGCCTCGACGGAAACTGTAACCGAGAATGGATCCGGAAAAACGACAACGACAGTATCGTCGGAATTGCCCTGGTACGGCGATCCCAATGGAATGTCTGCCGCCCAACAACGCCTCACTCTGGGTATCGGAATCAATCTTGCGGGTGTCGGTGTGGATGCCACGATCGGTGAAGGGTATTTTCTGAACGGTCCATGGCCTCTGAGCGGGACTGCACAACAGATGTTTGGCGTAGTATCAATGAACTGTCAGTTTTGAGTTTACCATGTACATTGAAAGGAGGGTTCAATCATGAAAACATTCACGGTGACTTGTTTGATGCTGCTTGTTTCCCTTTGGGGATGCAAGGAGACGATCATTGAATATCGCGATACCACAACCCCAACGCTTCCGAAGGTAAGCGACGCGTATCATGGTGACATCGTCGGAAAAATCAAACAGTCTCAAGCGAACGCAATAGTCATCGTCAGCCAGGTTGGGCCTGTTGATTCTACGCAGGTCAATGTCGGGGATGGATCCTTTGCCCTTCGATATTTGCCGATGGGTAATTACGATTTGACAATTCGTTCGGATAACTTTCGGATTTATTTGCAGACGAATGTGATCGTGCAGGGAGGGGGAATCAATTACATAGGCAATATAGACCTCTCCACGATCCCCGACCTTGTTTCCAGTGTCTATCCGGAAAACAGCTCAGAAATTGTTTACGATTGGCGTTATGGTCGCATCACGATCTCGATCATGTTTGCGCATCCGATGGATCGGGTCAGTGTGGAAAAAGCGTTTGCAACAAATCCGCCCAGCAAAGGGGTATTCAATTGGGGGCAATATGCGAGTTCTCCTCGGAGCACTTTGTACCTCTCCGATGCAGCTTCTTCCGGTTACGATCCCGGCGCCGTGATCACCACGTACAGCAAAGTCAGCTCAATGACATATTCCATGGCCCAGAACTATTGTTATGTTGACACACAATACACCATCACTCTTTCAACGGACGCCAAAGACACGTCCGGCAATTATTTGCGGTTCCCCCTGGTTTCGACATTTCGCACCGTCCAGTCGTACGTCACCTACAATGGGATACAGACCAATCCGGTGAACGGAGACATCGAAGTTGCGCCGATTAACTACGGCGGCATAACCGTGACGTTCCCGCGACGTATGGATCCGTCATCAACAGAAGCGGCGACCAGCATTACTCCTGCGATGAACAGTATCTTTCTCTGGCCAAGCGGAAATGTGATGACGATCTATACTGGCGGTCCATTTCTCTCAGACACAACGATTACGGTAACGATTGACAAGCGTGCTTTGGACAAGGACGGCATTGCTTTGGGCGAAACTTTTAGCTTCTGGTTTCGAACCGCAGCATTCCAGGTGACGTCAACCTCTCCTTCCAACGCACAACTGTACGTTGCCACGAGCCAAACCATCTCGGTTTATTTCAACAGTTACGTCGACAAGAATACATTTCAGTCGGCATTTACAATCACCCCCGCTGTCGGGGGTTCGTTCATTTATGGAAACGGCAACTCTTACGATACTCCAAACTGGATCACGTTCACACCCTACTCGACACTGGCAGCAAACACGAAGTATACCGTGACGATTGGACCTTCGGTGAAGGATATGTTTGGTGTTCCGATGGCGAG
>CAZOIM010000001.1:35078-49208 GCA_964579855.1 uncultured Ignavibacteriaceae bacterium
TATTTTCGACGAGGAAGTTACGTTCCGAGTGGCCGGAAAAGGTTGGGCGAAAACGAGATTGGTGTTATCTCTTCCAATCAGTCACCCACTGTGTTCCGCACACGGTGGAGAATGGACAATTCGGACAATGTTGTTGCAGATCAGCTGTTGGTACAAACGGTTTCGTCGGATCGACTATTTCGTCCAGCATACGAAAGATCACTTCCTCCGCCAAACGGAACTGCTCGATCCGAATGTTCGACTCATCCGAAAATTCTGTCTCAATGTCTTTGCTGAGAACATTCCTGCCCAGAAAAAGGTATGCAGGTCGAACCGTTCGGATATCGGTTCCAGTCTTCAGCGTGTACAACAACAGATAGAACGGAAGCTGGAGAGAGGAAATCGCTTCATTCCACGTTTCCCGCTGCTCAACGTCGAGTTTCTTGAAATTGATCTTTGCGTATGAGTCGTCTTTGCCCGTCTTGTAGTCCAGAATAAACACATCACTTCCCCGACGTTCAATTCGGTCGATTCTCCCTTCGAGATTGAACCCTTTGTTGCTCACACGAATTGGATATTCCAGCTCTTCAATAGTAACCGGAGCAGACTCTAACACCGGCTTCTGGTAGTCTCGCAAAAATGCCACGAGTTGCCTGAGTATTTGCTTCTTGATGAGATAGAGCGTTCCTGCATTGTCACCACCGAAATTATCCTTGAACAGGTCGTTCACGACCTGTTCCATTCTTGTAGTATCGATCTGTTCCTTCGTGAGTTGCTGTGCCACGGTCCGTTCAAAGAATTTCTTCATCACGCCGTGCACAAATTTGCCAATATCCTGGTTCTCCAGGTCCGCGCCCGCGTCCTCCTTTTCTTCCAGGCCAAGGACCTTCGAGTAGTAGAATTTGATCGGACATTTCAGATACAGATCCAATGCGCTCGCACTGAAGGAAAAGTTCTTAAGGAACCGGGCAACTTCGGGAGATTTTTGGATTGCGGCTGGAGTGGAATTCGAAAGGTTTACGCGATAACGCACCGTACGTGTGGATTCGCTGACGGTCCGCAATCCCTCCTTGCGCTGCCGTTCCCAAAGCAGTTTTTCAATGAACCGGCTCTTCTCGCTCTTGTCCTTTTCTGTATAGAACAGATGGACCCTCTTGGCTCCGTTGATTAACAAGCCGAAATAATATTCTGTAAGCCGTTCGCGGTCCTTGTAGGTCTCGAGCCCGAGTTTCTCGCGCAATCCTTGTGGAAGCAGCATCTCCTGTGAAATGCCGCCGGGGAGAACATCGTCGTTAACGTCCAGGACAAAGACTTCGTTGAACCGGAGATTCCTCGTTTCGAGGAGCCCGAGAACCTGCATTCCTTTGAGCGGTGTCCCCGAGAACGGTACCTCCGATGTCGTAACATAACGCCGCAGAAAATTGAAATATGACTGCGGCTGATCGAAGACGTGTGTGCTGAGTATCGAACCTTCGAGTCCGTGGAACATTTCGAGGATTGTCTCGGCATATGCCCGGAACAGCGGATGAAGGTTCGCTGTGCTTTCACCATAGACAAAGAGCAGAACCTCGATCGCTTTTCGCGCAAAATCTCCGATGGAATCGAACGAGGAGAACCTGCGGATAGTCCGGTCGTGGATCATCTTGAGATGTTTCTTGAGCTGCTCGGGCGAAATTGTCTCACCCGACTCTGGAATTGCATGGGGAAGTCCGGAAAAAAGCTCATCCAACGATTCCAGATCGTCCATCGTTACATACATTCTTGATTTGTCGCGGGACACGAAATCCTCAAGCCCGTGAAACAGAATGCGCGTGATATCAGAACGCTGACCGAACTTGATATTCTTCGTATAGGGATGGAGAATGAACTTCAGATATGCTGATACGGGAAACCTCTTTTCCTGCATTGCACCGACAAGGTCCATTAGACTTCCGATGAATCCGTAGATCGGTGTGCGCGAGAGCGGATATCCCAATGCGATGTTGTATTGGTCCGGGCGGAGGAGCGGCAGGGTATGATGGAACAGCGGAAACAGTGCGTCGGGCGTCGGCAACACGACCACCGTTGATTCGTCTATAGGCTCGTTCCGTTCGAGTTTTTCCTTCATCAAAGTGGAAAGCGCAAAGACCTGTCCGTGCGTGTCCTGGGTTTCATAAAACGAAATTTCCGGATTTGGCGATAGTTGCGTTGGCACAGTCGCTTCGTCGATCTGCAATTGTTTAAAGTGTTCCGTGAGACCGTTCCCACGCTGGTAGAGAAAGACTGTCTTCTCGCGCCGTTGAAGTTCCGGCAGAATCTGTCGTTCCGAATTCGTCAACGCGAGAAATCCGGTAATAAACACGGATGAGAACTCCGACAAGTCGATCTTCGCGCATTGATCAGCGACGGCGGCGTACCGCATTGAACGCGTGGTGTATCCCTCTTCCGTTACCAATCGGTAGAAAGCACCATAGTACTTCGGGAGAGCGTGCAACCGACCATACGTAAGGCCCGAAAGTGCATCATTGATTGCGCGGTCGCTCAGATTCGCGATGCGCAATTCTTCCAGCTCACCGAAGAGCTTGAATCCGACTGGCAAGAATGCATCGAGCGTTGTAAAGTTCGATCCGCCCAATCGTTCCTTCACGCTTTTGTGAACCTGGAATAGGAGCGCGACTGCGTCGATCGCTTCAAGGTGTTTCAGTGGTTTGGGATTCATTGCCTGGAACAGCGTGTCAATGAATTCGTCGATGGAAAAAATACGCGGCGGGATGAAGCTTCGTTTCAACCGATCACCGAGCTCCTTTCGAACGAAATGTGAAGGTCGCTTCCCCGGAAAAACCATTACCGTCCCGGAGAAATCAGACCCCTCGAGATTCATCAACGAGATGATCGTCTCGACAACACTCTCCTGAGGATCTATGACAAGTGTTTTGCTCATGCCCCTTTGGCGATCACTTCCCAGATAATCGCGCGATCAACATAGGCAAGGAAACCCAGGATTGCACGATGCGGATAGACTTCATGCAGAATGTCCATGTAGCCCTTGACTTGTTCGCCATATTCCGGATCTTCGGTGCCGGTCTTGAAATCGATGACGACCACTCTCTCCGGGTCAACCACAAGTCGGTCCATGCGGAAGAGCCGGCCATCCGGTCGCGCAAATTCCTGTTCGTTTAGGATTTTCCTTCCCTCTTTATGAAGGAAGTGATCACGAATCTCCTGGATGTGGAAGAATCCAAGGAGCAATTGTTCGGCATTCGGGCCATCAAGAGCCTCACGAGATTCTGCCTGTGTCTCCAGAACGACCCGGTGTAGTTGTTCAGCAAGGTTCTTACCGACGAATTCCATTTTCGCCAGAATCGCGTGAATGAACTCACCGCGCTTTCGTTCATACAGCCCGATCGATTCGACCGAAACCGGTTGTAGTGCCGCCCGGTTCGTGATGTGTTCAGCTGAGATATAATGCTCGGTTTGCGGAGCTTGCGGCTCAACGTTGGGTTTGGGTCCTGGTTCAACGCCAGTACTGGGGAGGAATTTCGAAGGCTCATCTCCCCGGGCCGCTTTGACGCTGATGATGTACAGTTCTTCTTTCGCACGTGTGAATGCGACGTAAAGCTTGTTCAAATCGTCGACAGCACGCCGGATTTGCCTCTCCGAATACAACCGATGAAGTTCCGGATCAATCTCCGAGGACTTGGAGGTGATCCGCAAGAGGTGGAGTCCGTCTTCGTCTTCCTGGATGAAGAGATTTTCGGGGCGCGGAAGCGAATCTTGCAACAGCACGATCACCACCCTGTTGCCAAGTCCCTTTGCTTTGTGAATTGTCATCACAGAAACCGCATCCGTCCTTTGAGGAACGGGGATGTTCCAGTCAGCATCGTCGTTCTCTTCCTCGGCAAAGACGAGAAAATCCTTCAGGCTGTTCTGGCCATCTTTTTCAAAATCCTTGATGACTTCGAGGAATTTCACAAGCGATGCTTCATCGTTCGGAAGGAGAGCGAACAGATCGAAAGCTTTGTAAAGCTCCGATACGAGGTCATAGAGCGGAAGATAGCCGACCCGATTGAACAATTCCTCGAAGTATACGTGCCACAATTCCGGGAATCGGCCCTGAAATGCCCGGTAGAGTGTCCCCTGGCGATTTGTTCCCCGGCGCGTGTTGAAAATGAAAGTTTGCAGATCCTCTCTCGTCACCGGACTCGTCCATTGACTCAAACGCATCCTAAAAATGTCTCCGAGGACGAACGTCATCAGCGAAAGATCGTCCACCGGGCTGTCAAGGAAACGGAGAATGGCAATGAGTTCACCGGTCACCTTGCGTCCTCGAATATCAAGATTGCTGTGGGAAATAAAGGGAATGTTCCGCTGGTTGAGCCATCCGCTCACGTCAACGACATCACTGTTCTTCGCCGTCAAAATTGTGATGTCGTTATAAGAATAGCCGCGAGAAGAGCAATCGGCAAGAATTTCGAGAACTTTCTCTTTCCGCCGTGATCGATCAGCATCTTCCTCGAACATAACGACCTCGGCGTATCCTTTCCCTCTAAATGCAGGCTTCACGTGCTGTATATAGTCGTCGAGTCCGCTCAAGTGCTGGGCTCCATTGGTAACGACCGACGGAACAATCGTGTGAAACACTTCCTCGTTGAACTTGACGATGCGTTCGAAGCTCCGAAAGTTCGTTGGGAGCATGTCGGTGTGGACCGGCGCTGAAAGGAATCTCTCCTCACCCGTCATGAGCCGTCGCATGATCTGCCAGTCGGCACCTCGGAACGAGTAGATGGATTGCTTCGTATCCCCGACGATGAAGAGACTTCCGGCTCCCGAGAGTGCTTCTTCCGCAAGAGGCCGGAAGACATCCCACTGAAGGGGGGAAGTATCCTGAAATTCATCAATGAGATAGTGACGGATCCGTTCTCCCAGGTAGTAGTAGATTTCAGGTACGATTTCCGTACTAATCGTGCTCGCCAGAAAGCGGTTGACATCGCCGATGGTGATCCGCTCCTGTTCTTTCATAACCTCTCCAATGACACCACGGAAATATCGAAGCGCCTCGGTATACGCGTGATAATAGCCATGCGCGCCGACAAGCATGTATTCGTTCGCCAGACTCCTGAGATTTGTCTGGAGAGGTTCAAACGCTGTCGCCCACCGGTTGAGATCTGATTGTCCAAGATTCGATTTCTTGATCGGAAGTGTGTAAAGGCTCTTGCGGTCGATGAGTCCTTCCACATCGTTACGGTTGGCAAGCTCATCAAGAGATTCAAAATGCTTGAGCATTTCTCCCTTGGACAGAACAACCAGGGAATGAAGTTCGTGATACGTCTTCAGAATAGTTGTCTGCAATTCCCGCTTGCGTTCTATGAATTGCTCAGGTGGCGCAAGATCCGCCTTTTGCTGGGCAAGCTTATTGTAGAGTCCTCGTACTTCTTCAGAGAGTTTCGAGAATGGATTCCACAAGTACGTTGTGTCTGCTTGCTGGTTGGCAAGTAACAGCTCAACCAGGCGGTCCAGGATGGATCGCCGCGCCGGATTCAACGCAAGTTCCTGTGAAAATTTTTCAAACGACTGCACTAGCAGTGTTGAGCTGTCTATCAGGATTTCAACACTTGGGGAGAACCCGAACTCGAGCGCCGATGCTCGGAAGATGCGGGACAAGAAGCTATCGATTGTTTGAACCTGGAATTCCGAATAATGGTCGAGGATATAATCGACCATAGCATTAGCTCTCCGCTTGACCTCGCTCTCCTCCTCAGACAACGAGGCGCAAAGTTGGGAAAGAACTTCAGGATCTCCCATGGAAGCATTCTTGAGATTCTCCAGGATCCGCTGCTTCATTTCCCGCGCTGCGTTGTTGGTGAATGTGATCGCAAGGATGTTCCGCAGCTTGTTATCTGGGATTTGCTTTGACAGGATAAATTGAAGGTACCGATGCGTCAGGGTGTGGGTCTTGCCCGACCCGGCAGAGGCGGAAACGAGAGTGAAATCCGGGAATGTCAGCACATCGTGCTTGGGTAGATTGGATTGCATGAAGATGCTACAGGCGTGTCATTTTGTTTTGATGGATAATGATAAGGAAAATTGGAGAGAAATTCGGGATGGTTTCTTGCAGGAACACACGAAAAGCTTGATTGTTCAGCGTTGTCCAAGTCATCGATTGACAGGAAACAAATGCGGTTCTTCTCCGTTCTTATCAGAGCCCATAGTTCATCGAACAAACAACATTTCGGGAGAGTATTTATGAGGAAGATTCGATTCGTGAAGTTGGTATTCACCGTTAGTGTCCTTATGCTTTTGATCGCGACAGTCACAAATGCCCAGCGTATGCAGGGACCGCGGATGACCGCGGAAGAAAGAGCCAAAGTGTTGGCAGACTCGCTTGGTCTTGACAGTACTCAGACCGCACAAGTCGTCATCATATTGAAGGATCAGCAGGGCGCAATGCAGAAGATCCGAGAAGACAACCAGGGAGATTTTGACGCTATGCGCGGTCCAATGACAGATTTGAGAAAGAAGACTGACGAAAAAATAACGGCGATACTCACAGAATCTCAAAAGTCGAAGTATCAGGAAATGATGAAGAATCGTCCGATGGGTAGAATGGGTGGACCGCGCGGTGGTGGCGGCAACTAAGACGCAGCAACCGCTCCTCTGATGATTCAATATGTAGGAAGTCATGGGTGCTTCTACTGAGACAAATCACTGTCAGCGCGAGAAGCAAGTTCTCGCCCACGTGCTCCTTCCATCAGGATGATAATCGTTTTCGTATGAGTTCAGGAGTGGGCTTGTTCCGCAATCCAGAATCCTTGATCGACGCGGAATCCCAGAAGCGGAACAACTCACTTCCTTGAACCCTCGCTGATTATGCGGATCGGAACCTGAGAAGCTCGGTTTGGCGTCACCCTGCAACATCCCCCTTGACATCGCCCCAAAAACCCCATATCTTTCGGATAACATATTTGTCGTTTCAAACCATAATAATTGACAAAAATGTCATAATCACAATGATGGTGCGCGCCCATGAAACAGAGCATCGCTGACCGCATCCGGGAGTCACGCATTCGAAAAGAACTCGATCAGGCAAAACTCGCGGCGAAAATAGATGTTGCGACCCGAACGCTCCAGCGTTGGGAAAAGGGAGACCAGGTTCCCGACAGCAATTATCTCATGCGCATCGCAAAGGCGACAGGCATCTCTCCCCATTGGCTTCTGACGGGAAATGGTCCGATGTTCCCCCAGACCTATCCGGATCAAAAAATTCTCTCCTTACCTACGAGCCGATATAAGAAGGTGAAACTCATATCCCTTCCCCTCCTTTCATCGGTCCCCGGCGGCGCTCCGAGTCTCATCTTTCATCCCGACTATGTCGAGAAGTACATTACCGTCGATGATGTGAACGATGAAAGTGCCTTCGCTCTTGAAGTAAAGGGAAACAGCATGGCACCGAAGATTGAAGACGGGGATATCATCGTCGTGAGTCCAAAACTGGAATCAAGGAACGGCGATATCTGCGTGATTCGTGTGAACGAAGAAGACACGGTAAAGAAGGTAAAGATCGAAGAGCAGTTCGTTCATCTCATCCCACTCAATCCCGAATTTGAACCGATGATTGTAAAGAAACGGGATGTTGCGTTTCTCTGGCGCGTCGTGAAGGTAATCAAGAGTCTCTGATTCTCCTCAGAACTTCACGACAGAATACCTAGGTGAATTTTCCTTGATGCGTGCAATCTATTCCGAAAGTTTCCCCGTGTAATACCAACCGGACAGTTTGCCATTGCTGTCAATCCTGACACTCATCACCCCCAATCCACGTGTGGATACGGCTTTCAAGAGAATCACGTCGGGATCGATGGTGAATTCATATCGTGCCTGTCCATCAAGCGATGTCGTTTGCGCACTGAGATAATCGGTAAATTTTCCACCGCCACCACCGCTGGCGACTGGAAGGAGTTTGTACTGATACGCCCTCGCGGCAATGCCGACAAAATCATTCGCGATAAGGTCTCTCGCGCTGTCAGAAGCAGTTTTCCGTGAACTCATTGATTGTTTCATCGCGCCGGAATAACCAAGAGAATCCGATCGCTGAACGTTGCCGATGCTATCGATGACAACCACCCGGATGAAATTGTACTTCTTGGATCTCCCTTCAATCACCAATTTAGAATTGTCCGCCGTCGTCGTATACCATCCGGCATTGGTAGATGCTTGTCCCTGAGGTATGGCGTACCCGCGATAACTTCCGTCCCCCCGATCAAGGGACCGATTCTTGAATAGTTTTGCATCGGCGATTATATTCCTGATGTCGGATGACATGATCTCGGACAAACGAACAAACTCGTCGGTGAATGTTGGTCTCGGGATACGAAAATCTCCCGTGTATGCCCAGTCTACCAACCTCGCTGCACGATTCATTCGCGCAGAAATCTTTCCCGTCACCAACAACGCTTGTCCCTCAATCACAATGTCTGTATCACTCGGAGACACAGAGTAGGTTGCGATATTCTGCGGAGTCGTCAGAGGGGGCAATGTAAACCCTCGATAGCTCCCAGCACCGTCTTTCCCCCCGGGCCGTTGGAAATAGTAGGAACGGGCCATGTGGGAAATATTTTCAATTTCTCGACTCATCAACGCCCTTGACCTGGATACCTCACCCATGGTGCTGCTTGGCGTCGAACGAAGTCTGCTTTCCAGCATCCTGACTTTTTGTTCGAGAATTTCCACCCTGGCTTCAAGGGTTGTTTCTTGTTTGCTTTGGTTGGTGGAAGAGCACCCGCAAGCGGAGCACAGAACTGCTGCGATGCAAACCGTAGACAAGAAGGTATGCGATTTCATGGAGGTTCCCCCTACGATGTGTTTGAGAGAGGCTTCGAGCCTTTTTGCTTTTTGAACACGACGCGTGCTTAGTGAAGACTGGTGATGGAAGCCGAAGACCTGGTATCTTCAGCGGGACGCTTCAAAGAAATCCGACTGGTGTTTTCGGATTTCATCTCTCAAGTTCATCGTTTCCCTGCGGGCAGCTTCTGCAAAGTCGGTCCCATCGGATGCGTACAGTATCGCGCGGCTCGAACTGATGATGGCCAGTTCACCGTTCTTGTCGCATCCATAACGGATTGAGGACCTGAGGTCTCCGCCTTGCTTACCAATTCCGGGAATGAGAATCGGCATTGTTGGAGCGATTCGCCTGATAGCGTGAAGTTCTTTGGAGTGCATTGCTCCGACGACCAGACCGATGTTTCCTTTGGAGTTCCATTTCACGGAAGATCGAACCAATCGCTCGTAAAGAGGTTTTCCACCAACCTTCAACCGCTGAAAGTCTTTTGATCCTGCGTTGGACGTCAGGGCGAGAATAAACGCCCCCCGATCCGGCGTTCGGACAAACGGCTCGACAGCATCACGCCCCATATAAGCATTGATCGTTGCGGCATCAAAATGCAAATTATCGAACATGGATTTGGCATACTGTTCGGCTGTATTCCCAATGTCTCCTCTTTTGCCATCAGCGATGGTGACAACGCCGGGAGGTATCAGGGCCAGCGTTTGGCTCAAAATGTCCCAACCGTGCTGGCCCAGCGCTTCATAGAATGCAAGGTTTGGCTTGTAGGCGCAAACAAGATCTTGCGTGGCTTCTATGATGCGGCGGTTAAATTCGAGAACGCCTTCGACGGAGTTTCGCAAGTGAGCGGGAAGTAATTGAGGATCACTGTCCAAACCGATGCAGACCAGCGAATGCTGTTTCCGTTGGCTTGCGACTAATTTTTCGCGGAAAGTCATAATCGGTCTTCGAAACGATGTGTTCGGCCGGGGAAGGGGTGAAAGTGTTCTAACGAAAATTCTTATACATCATCGATTCAACCGGTTTGGTTGTCCGTTTCCTGTACTTTGCCCCCTTTTTCTTCGAATACGGAATTTCAACCTCTCCCGCAACAATGAAATAGAGCAACTGCCCTATCGGCATACCCGCATAGATCTTCACAGGTTGGCGAACAGATATTTCCAGTGTCCACGTGTTACAGAAACCGATGTCGCCCTTTCCTGCTGTCGCGTGAATGTCAATCCCCAGCCTTCCAATGCTGCTTTTCCCTTCGAGAAACGGTACGTGAGCGTGCGTTTCGGTGTATTCCTCCGTCACTCCAAGGTAGAGCTTGCTTGGAACGAGAATAAGGCCGTCATCCGGAATTGTGAAGTAATGAACCTTGTTGTGCTTTCGCGAATCAAGAATTTCGTCTTTGTACATCGCCAGCCAGCGTCCGAGATGCACATCGTAACTGTTCGATCCAAGGTGCTTTCTTCTGAACGGCCTGATGATGATCGTACCGCGGTCCATTTCCCTCAATATTTGCTTGTCGGAGAGAATCACGCTTGTGTGCCCGGTGCGTTAAGCAATGGATTCGGTAGTCAAGAATTTTACTCGATGCAGGAGAAACACGAACAAATGATAAGGAAAAGTGGAGAGATGAGCAAGAATCAGAAGGATATGATCATGGTGCCGGGTAACGTTCGAATTCGAAAATACAACCGTGTGTTCTCCACAGAAGTCAATACTCTTTGCGGTGGGCAAAGAAATTCATGAGAAGGCCAAGCATTACCATATTGCTGATAAGGGCTGAACCGCCATAACTAAGGAACGGAAGCGGAATGCCGATGACAGGCATGAGACCCATATCCATGCCCATATTGATGATCAGATGTGTAGCAAGGATTGAAATGAGTCCGACTGCGGCGAGACTGCCAAATTTGTTCTTTGAGATACCGGCGATGTGGAGACCGTGCAACAGGAGGAAAGCAAACAGAAGCAAGACAACGGACCCTCCTACAAATCCAAATTCTTCTCCCGTCACACAGAATATGAAATCCGTCCATTGTTCGGGGATGTACTTGAGCTGCGTTTGTGAGCCGTGCAGGTAACCCTTGCCCCAGAAGCCTCCTGAACCGATGGCGGTTTTCGATTGAAGGACGTTGTAACCGGCTCCGGTCGGATCGGTGTTGGGGTTCAGGAATGTGACAATCCGTTTCTGTTGATAGGGCTCGAGATGATCGAACACTATTTGTACCGACAGACCTATGGCAAGTGTGATGCCGAACGCCACGGCGGTCGCAAATTTGTTTTTGCTCGTGAAGTAGAGGAGCACGGCGCCAATGGCCGCTGCAATAAGGAATTGTGTTATCCCAAGGAGTGCCCCTCCTGCGACGAGGATCGGAACAAGAATTGCCACCAGGACGAAATACGACGCACCCGCCCAGTAGAGTACCGGAATAAGTGTGGCAAAGAATACTATCGCCGTTCCCAGGTCCGGTTGCTTGAGGATCAGGAGCATAGGGACAATAAAAATCCCTATCGCGACAATAAGATGCTTGACGTTTGAAATCGAGACTGTGGGTTTTGCCAGATACGATGCCAAGGCGAGTACGGTGGTGACCTTTGCAATTTCTGAAGGTTGCATTCCCAATCCACCGATTCCGAACCAGCTTTTCGAGCTGTTCACCGTGTGACCGAGAACGAGGATGCTCCCCAGGAGTGCCAACGTCGCAACGTACATCGGTAGTGAAAGTCGCTGGAGTGTTTTGATCGGGAAAAACGCAGCTACGATCAGTGCGATCAAACCGAACATAGACCAGAGTCCCTGCCGGTAGAAATTTGTTGCAAGATTCACGTCGTATGTCGCGCTGTAGATCGACGTGAGTCCTATGCACACCAATGCCAGGCCTGAAAGGAGCGTTTTGTAGTCGAAGTATTCCTTGATGTACGAATTCATCTTCCTAGTTGTGGCCACCTATAGGAGTTGAAACCAATGTTTCGTTCTGCAGTCGCGATGCAGCAACGGTTGAAGGCACGGGAACCGGTTGTTGTCCACCGAGGAGATATCGTTGCATGACCTGGCCGCAAATTGGTGCCGCTTTCGTACCGCCATATCCGGCATTCTCGACAATACACGCAACCGCAATTCGCGGGTGGTCGAATGGAGCGAATCCCACGAACCATGCGTGGTTATCGCCGTGGGGGTTTTCCGCCGTTCCTGTTTTGCCGCCGACGACGATGCCGGGAATCCTGGCCAGTGAACCTGTTCCTTCCGGGCTCTCAACGCAGCGTCGCATTCCCTCGCGAATAAGCGCCATGAAATTCGGTGATATACCAAGATCAGTGGAATTGTGGGAGACTTCTTCGACCCTCTTTGTCGCTTTGTTTCTGATTGAGTTTACGATCCTCGGTTGATGGATAATCCCGCCGTTTGCGAGTGCAGCAGCATACTGCGCCATCTGCATCGGCGAAGCTCCCAGTTCTCCCTGGCCAATGCCCAGGTTCACCACGAGACCTTGTGTCCATCGCCCGGTTCCATACACCCGGTCATAGTACGAGGTCGAAGGAATGAGTCCTGATGCTTCTTCGTCAATATCGACGAAGGTCTTTTTCCCGAATCCAAACTTCTTTGCATACTCAGCCCATCGATCCAGTCCTACCTTGAGAATCAGCTGATAAAAAAAGGTGTTGCACGATTCTTCAATTGCGTCCACGACATTGACCGAACCGTGCACGTGAGTGCACTTGAAGAACCTATTGCCGAACCGGAATCCTCCCGGGCAGGTGACGCGCCAGTTCTTGTCGATTATTCCATCCTGGAGCGCCGCAGCGGCGAGAACCATCTTAAATGTGGATCCAGGAGGATAGAGTGTCATTGTCGCCCGGTTGAACAACGGCTTGTCCGGATTGTCATTCAATTTATTCCATTCGTCGGGAGAGGTCACACCGCTGAATACCGAGGGGTCATAATCCGGCGTGCTCACCATCGCAAGGACACCTCCATCCTGGGGATCAATCGCAACAAGAGAGCCCTTGTAGCCCGTCATCAACGATTCCGCAAAGGCTTGCACACCGAAATCTGCACTGAGGATCAAATCAAATCCTTCCCTCGGCGTAACGTCTTCCTTTCCACCGTCGAATCTTCCGATCACCTGACCCTTCGCGTTTACCGATATGAATTCTTTCCCCTTTTCGCCGCGCAACAACTGCTCATAACTTGCTTCGATACCGGAAAATCCAATCAAGTCTCCGTACCTGTATCGTTCTCCTAACTTGGCCATCTGGGTTTCCCCGATTTCTTTGCAGTATCCGAGAAGGTGCGGTGCGCGTGCGGGACCGACATAAATTCGTTTTGATTCGACGTCGTAACTCACTCCCGGAAGTTCAAACATGTGTTCTTCCACCGATGAAAGGGTGCCAAAATCGATATCGCGTTTTACCTTAACCGGAGTAAACCGGCTTTTTGCGCTTACTACGCCTCGGTTGATCCGATCCTGAAGTACCTGGGGTTCGACGTCAAGAAGAGTTGCCAGTGTCCCTACATTGTAGTTGAAGAATTCAGCTTGCATGACGGTCACTGTAAACGACGGACCGTCATCGACCACAAGTTTTCCGTTGCGGTCAAAAATGTACCCCCGCACCGGTTCCGCGGTGATCATTCGGACGCTGTTCTTTTCAGACTCTCCGGCGTATTCTTCATAGCTAAAGAGCTGGAGCATGTACATCCGGATGAACAGGACACCAATGATCGCGAGAACGACAAACTTCAGAACAGAATATCGTTGCGGAGTGCCGAATTCCTCTGTTATCATTATTGAGCCCACGAGGTACTGTACTTTTGTGAAAACGCGAACATCGGCAGGAGACTAATGACGCCGGTATAGATGGTTGAGGCAACACTAAACTGGAGGACGTGGCTGATGACCGAGCCTTCCAATCCCTGGAAGAAGATTGTGAAATAGATAATGTCGTTGATGAAGGAGCAAACGAGGACAATCAGCACGAAGCGATATGAGCCAAGAGTTTGTTCAGAGGTGTTGTCGTTGAAGAAATACCCTGCGACGAACGAAGCAATGGTTTTGGAAAGAGCCGCGAGGCCGAGAAATTTCGTGGCAGTAATGTCCTGGAGAAAGCCCGCTCCAAACCCATACATCGTCGCCTCAACCTGCCCCCGCCGGAGTGCGACATAGACAAGCCACGGCAGGAAGATATCCGGAAGGAATCCGATGACAGACAAATACGGTATAAACGTTGTTTGCAGGACGAGCAGCACCAGCACAATCCCGGCAGAGCGGAGGAAACGTTCCATAGTTACGAGACATTCTTTCGAAAAAAGTAGCGAGTTTTGGAGCGAGATGCAAGAAATTGCATCG
>CAZOIM010000001.1:49308-55251 GCA_964579855.1 uncultured Ignavibacteriaceae bacterium
AGCGAGTTCATAAAGCAAGGTCAACAGCGAGCAAAAACTCTCTAGTCCACGAAACGAGATCAATCAAAAGGAACCCATTATGGCAAACGTGTTGAAGAAAGCTGAAATCAAAACCCGCCTGGCAAATCTTCGCGGATGGCAGCGAAAGGGAATCGAGATCACGAAAGTTGTTGAGCACAAGGATTTTGTCAGGGCAATGGGTTTTGTGAGTTCCGTTGCGCTCCTTGCCGAAAAAGCGAACCACCATCCCGATATCGACATCCGGTGGAACAAAGTGACTCTCACACTCACGACTCACAGCGAAGGCGGATTGACAGAAAAAGATTTCGAACTGGCTGCGAAGATTGATCAGCTGTAGGCAAGCCCTTCGCGGTATTCCGATCCGTTTCCATTCCCCGACCATCACAGTCGCGTTAATTGCCTCTGTGTCAAGTTCTTGTTATTTTGCGTCGGCGTGTTGTTCTCCTCTCACCACATCCACATGAATTAGTATTGAGACTGCCAAAAGAACAAATTCTCGATATTTTCCGCGAAACCAAGGCTCTCTTGGAAGGGCATTTTCAACTTACCTCCGGGCTTCACAGCAATCAGTACTTTCAGTGCGCGAAAGTCCTTCAGTATCCGAAGTACCTGCATTTACTCGCAGGTGAAATCGCCAGGCATTTCGAGTATAGCGAAATCGAAGTCGTGATCTCCCCCGCCATTGGAGGTATCGTGGTGGGAACAGAGGTTGGTAGGATGCTCGGTGCCCGAACCCTCTTTACGGAGCGAAAAGAAGGCACCATGGAGCTGCGACGGGGATTTGAAATCAGATCTGCGGAGCGTTGTCTCGTCGTCGAAGATGTTGTTACGACCGGCGGATCGGTATTTGAGGTTGTTGATATCGTCAAGCGGGAAAAAGGCACACTCGCCGGCGTCGGTTATATTGTTGACCGGAGCAATGGCAAGATAAAATTCGACGCAAAGTATTTTTCGGTGCTCCAACTGGACGTTGTTGCGTATAAGCCTGAAGACTGCCCGTTATGCCAAAAGGGTATTCCGGTTACGAAACCCGGAAGTCGCGGTAATTTTTAGCCAATCGTGTTTACAATCCCGGACGAAAAAGAAATCTAATCAATTCACACCATATGTTGGAACAACTCAGAACAACCATCGGACACCAGTTGTTGTATCACATTGTCATATCGGTATTCATTTTTGCCGGTATGCTGATATTCGGCTGGATTCTGAAGAAGTTTCTTGAAACCGCCGGACGAAAGATCGCTGCCCGGACTCAGAGTACCCTTGATGATGCCCTGCTCGAAATTATTCTGCCACGGATTAAATGGCTCTCCGTTGTTGTTGCGGCCTTCCTGGCAATTGAAGAAATTGAAAAATCGATTCCTGCATCCGAATTGGAAGCCCACCGTGTTATCGGTTACATCGGTGCGACGAACTCTGTTCTCTTCATTGTTGCCGTTACATTCCTGGCGATTCAACTTCTCAATGCATCGATCAAACACTTCGTTGTTGCTCAGGCGAAAAAGACGTCGTCCAGGGTCAATGATGCTTTGATCATCCTCATCAACAGGTTGACAAATTCCCTGATCGTTTTCATCGCGTTGATCATGGTCCTTGGCACGTTTGGATTCAACGTGAGCAGCTTGTTGGTCTTTCTCGGAGGCAGTTCGGTGGCCGTCGCACTCGCCGCCCAGGATACGCTCTCGAATATGATCGCGGGATTCACGATCATGATCGATAAGCCGTTTCGCATCGGCGACCGTATTAAGCTCCCGTCGGGCGAAGTTGGCGATGTCTATGAGATCGGAATTCGCAGCACGAAGATCCTCGACTCCGATAACAACATGATCATCAATCCCAATGCGGAACTCGTCAAGACCAAGTTGGTCAATTATTCGTATCCTGAAAATCATATGCGCGTATCCGTGGAAGTCGGCGTCGCCTATGGAACGGACCTCGAGCGAGCAAAGAAAATCATAGTCAATCTCGCCAGGGAGCACCCCAACCTCCTTAAGGAACCTGATCCTGAAGCATTTACCACCTCGCTCGGCGATTCTGCCGTGATCATACAACTTATTGCGCGGACCGACGATTTTCGCAAACGATTCAGGACGGAAACTCAAATCCGTGAAGCGATCTACAATGCGTTTAGCAAAGAAAAGATCGAGATACCCGTCCCTCAACGTGTCGTGCGTGTCATCAACGCCCCCCCACAATGACGATTCCCAAACTTCTTCGAAGCGAGAAGAAATACGCAGGCAAAGTATTCGACCTTATCGTCGATGAAATCGAATATGCCTCAGGGAAAAAATCCATTCGTGAGGTGGCCTCCCACCCTGGCGGCGGAGTCATCGTAGCCGTTCTTCCAAACAACGACCTGATCCTCGTGCGGCAGTTTCGCCACCCGATTCAAAATTTTGTTTATGAATTGCCTGCGGGAAAGCTCAATCCCGGCGAAGATCCGGCGAACTGTGCTCGGCGGGAACTCGAAGAAGAGACGGGTTACCTTGCGGGAAACTGGAAACCCCTCGCGTCAATCTTCACCACTCCCGGCTTCTGCAACGAACGGCTCCACCTCTTTCTCGCGACGGATCTCAAGAAGTCCGAGAAAGGACAGCAATTGGAAGAAGGAGAATCAACGCTTACGGTGGAAGCCATCCCTTTGTCGCTCGTGATTAAGATGATTGAATCAGGGAAAATCGACGATGCGAAGACGATTTGCGGTGTCTTTCTGGCGGAACGAATCCTGAAGAAATAGCGTCGAAGTAATTGCCGATCAGCTTGACAGAGAAGAACGCCGGTAGCTTTGCCGGTCTTTCCAGCCGAGTTCATCGGGGATCAGAATACCGGCCGACAACATCTATATTTTCTGTAATGCTCTTCCCTATTCAACCAACAGACTTCCATTCTTGTGAACGACCAGAACGACAGTGAATCCCAGGACAGGACCTTCCTCCTGGACCTCAAACGCTGTGTTGTGCGATCCTGTGGCGGAGAGCTTGCTGAGGTCAGTTACTATGAGCGAAATAATTGGGTGACCGTCGAGTACAAATGCAACAAATGTGGGCGGGAATTCACCGTCAAAATTGAAGGTTAAGCGTGTGACCCGCTTCAACGCAACTACAGTTTTTCATATCTGAGAATCTGTAAGGTTATCACCCTTCTTTCATTCCACCTTTCTGATGTTTTTTTTTGTTTCTAAGAAATTCTATAACCAATACCCTTGGTTTTGGTCAAATCGTAGAGTACATTTTAATCATCAAAATGTTGTGTGTGACGGATAGTACAGAATAGGCCAACTTTTATCCTCATACTTCAACAACGCATGAGAACGATACAATGACCCGAAAGCATTTTTTTCGCAAGCCCAGCCAACGAGAGCAAAACAAGTTCGAGCAAATTCTGCTTGAACAGATGCAGGTTCAGCGATGGGCCGTTGTACTGTTTGTCGAATCACTGCAGTCCGATGTGCTCATTACTTTGAACTAGGATTTTCGTAATGAAGACCCTCAAGTGGCTCATCCTCCTGTCACTTTCCCTTGCAATCCCGATCCTCTTGGTTCGATTTGTAAGAAAACAGGAAGAGCCCTCCGATCCAGATCGTCGATACGATATCAACGACTATCTGACAGAAGTCGGCTTATGAAGTCAGTGCCTGCCTGAAAAAATCGATGATCACCTGAGCGTCGGCCAGAGGCCGAAACGAAGGAGACTTGAATTCCGGAGATATGCGCGTCTGAAGCCTCATCGCTGATTCCCTTACGAAGTCCGGTAACGTCAAGTCATCTGCTACGCTCCGAATCTGCCTCATAAAGTCATTTCCGTAACGATTCACAGAAAGCCGCCGCTGATATTCTGTCACTGCGATTCCAACTGCGCGCCGTGCCGCCGTACGTACCTTGCCCTCATTACCGATGTGTTCTGCCTCTCGCCCCCGTTCCATTTCCAACTCTATGTCATCGATCCAGGTCATGTCGATATCTGGCTTGAGGCAGGATTTCCCGCGTTTGCGAGGGACGTTTGCTGCGTGAGAATTGTACTTACGATGTCGACAAATGCGTTCGGTCGTTCCAGTTGCGGCACGTGACCACACTGCTTCAACAGATATAGTTGAGTTCGCGGAATCGAGCGCTTCATGACCTGAACAGAACTCATCGAGATTAGTCTGTCCTGATCACCCCAAATGATGCTGACATCCATGGCAAGATTGCAAAGTTCTTCGTTAAGAAAATCTTCGGCCTGAATTGATTGAACGAATTCCGGTATGCGCCGCCTGCGCAAGTCGCTGAGAACAGCAGGATAGAACGGTTTGAAGTACCACGGGTACCGGAACCAAATCAAATCCAACAGCCTTTGCAGGTCCCCAATCGATTCTACTTGAAACGCTTTACCTTGTCCGGCGGTATCGTCGCAAAGAATTCCCGCATTATTAACGAGAACAAGGTGTCGGACATTTGCCGGATGATTTGCAGCATAATGTGCCGCGATCCAGCCACCCAGTGAATGCCCCAGAAGGAAGAATGGTTGGCGTACTTTCTCACGTACGAACGATTCAAATGCCTCGTGCAATTCCACCAAACTTGCGAATCCCGGACCATAGTTTATTTTGGACAAACCAAAGCCGGGCAGATCAAGGGCGAAGACATTGCAGAAGTTGCCCAGTTTTGGCAGAACGTGGGTCCAGGTGCTGGAGGATGTTCCCAAACCGTGTACGAGAACAAGGGTTGGCGAGGAACCAGGTAACGCCCGAGCATAGTAATGAAGCGTGAACCTTCCGTGTTCGATGAACCTACTTTCGAATCCTGCCCTGCGATATCGCCTCCGAACTATCTTATGGACAAGATCAATGAATAACGGCATAATGCTCGGTTGTTGATAACACGTTTTTCAGTACTGTTCTCGGCACAAGCATCTAAAACGGAAAGTTTTCCCTGTACCAATATTTTGTCATCTCGAGCCAAAAGAACAGCCCTTTCCACGTGCCAAAAGGCTTATAATGTTTTTCGATAGTCCTATCGCTGACTGCTCGCCCATTGTGGTGAAGGTCAGAGAATTTTTTCCGAACCCAGGAATCGAGTGCAAGATAATCGTACCGTCCAAGCAATCGCAAGATATTCCCAGCAGCATACGCCCCCATTCCCTTCACCGTTAACGCCTGTTCATACAACTCCTCCGTCGACAACGAAGAGTTGCGCCACGATTCAAGGTCAAGATCTCCTTGAGCTATCCGTTGTGCCAGTTCCAGGACATAGGGAGAGCGATATCCCAGCTTGATTTCTTTCCGCAACAATGATTCTTTGACACCGGAGATCGCCTCTGGAGTCGGAAAACTGTAGAGAGAATCTCCCAACGAGACTCCAAGCTTTGTTGTGAGGTTGCCCACCATGTTCTCTGTCAAGGCCCAGCTGCAATTCGTCGTACAGATCATCTTAACGACATCCTCGAACACCGTCGGGGCTCGGAGAAGTCTGCCCACACGCATCCGGGGAATCCACCGATACTGTTTGTGTTTTCGTGCTTCGCGGAAGAACTCTGTGAAATCCTCATCAATGCGAAGACACTGGAGCACTTGCTTTCTAACGTGCGACCGATGTTCGGGACCGATCGGACGGCGCGAAAACAGGTTAACGTTTAACGTTGAAACCTTCGAATTTATCGCACAACGCAGGTATAGATTGTCCCCTGCCGAAATCACACAATCTAGTACTTTTCGTTCCTTATCGATGGAAAACGGAGGGAGAGAGCACCAGCCGTGGCTGTTCACCGTTTTCCAAAAAGAGAAGTCGGGCGGCGTGGATATGGTCATCGATGTGATCATGGCGGGGGATTCAGAAATTGACGTGTGCTAAAAGCAATATAAAGAGACCTGGAAGGAAAGGCAAAATGCAATATTCAGGATTAGTTCTTAGATTGCCTCAGGATTGCACGAAAAGGGTTGGTCGA
>CAZOIM010000001.1:55351-57840 GCA_964579855.1 uncultured Ignavibacteriaceae bacterium
AACGTGGATCTCGGATTATTGTACTACGCAAGTCTTCTGGTATCGGTAATATTGCCGACTCTTTGGAAGCAATTGGAGTTTACCCTGTTTCTCGGATCGATCGTGACAGTCACTGCTGGATTCTATCTTACTTACGTTTTGGTTTTCCAATTGCATATCGGTTGTACGTTGTGCTTTGCGAGTCACGCAGTGAATCTCCTGATCTTCCTTTTTCTCCTGGCGGGGCTATGAGTGACGTAGGGTTTGTCTATCACGAAGAATACCTGGAACACGATACGGGTCCGGCGCATCCGGAACGACCGGCCCGTCTCAGCACGCTTGTCGAACATTTGATCCGAATCGGCATGACGAAACGACTCCGTCAAATCCGTCCTGTACCCGCTTCGCTCGAGTGGATCCAAAAAGTCCATCCGTTGTCTTATATTCAAATGATTGAACGGCGCTGCCTTGGCGGGGAAACCGTGCTCGACGGAGAAGACACGCACGTGTGCAAAAAGTCCTACGCTGTTGCATTATTGGCTGCAGGCGGGGTACTGAGAGCTGTCGACGAGGTAATGCGCGGAAACACAACGAAAGTGTTTTGCGCCGTCCGCCCTCCAGGACATCACGCAGAAACCGAAACCGTCATGGGGTTCTGTCTCTTCAACAACGTGGCAATCGGGGCCCGGTATGCGCAGCAGAAACACGGTGTCGGCCGCGTTGCGATCATTGATTGGGATGTTCACCACGGAAACGGAACCCAGGAAATTTTTTGGAAAGACCCGACGGTATTGTACATCAGCACACACCAATACCCCCTCTATCCTGGGACGGGTGCATCGAACGAGGTGGGAGAAGGTGCAGGGAAAGGGTTTACGCTCAATTGTCCCATAAGACCGGGAAGCGAAGAAAAGGAATTTTTGGAAGCATTCGACAAGCTGATTGTGCCGGCTCTTCGCAAATTCCGGCCCGAGCTACTGATGATCTCCTCGGGATTTGATGCACACAGAGATGATCCTTTGGCAAACATTAATCTGACGGCACAATCATTCGCGAAGTTGACAGAAATTGCCTGTGAAATTGCATCCAAGTATTGCGGCGGGAAAATCGTCTCCGTGTTGGAAGGCGGTTATAACCTTCCCGCACTGGCAGAAAGTGTTGAAGCACATTTGAAAATTCTCGAAACAACCGTATAGACCAAACAGTACTCAAACCTCGAAGTCGTGATTTATGAAGACGAACCAATATATCGCCCTGGAAGAACAGTACGGAGCTCACAACTATCATCCCCTTGACGTCGTCATCCGAAAAGCAAAAGGGGTGTGGGTCTATGATGTTGAAGGAAAAAAGTATCTTGACTGTCTATCAGCGTACTCCGCTTTGAATCAAGGCCACTGCCATCCGAAAATTTTGAAGGCACTTGTCGATCAGGCAAAACGCCTGACGCTGACGAGCAGGGCATTTCGCAACGACCAACTGCCGCTCTTGTACAAAGCGCTTCACGATCTCACAGATTACGAACTATCTCTGCCGATGAATTCCGGTGCCGAGGCAGTGGAGACGGCGATCAAGGCAGCACGGAAGTGGGCATATCACGTCAAAGGCGTCCCCAAACATCTTGCTGAGATTATTTGTTGCTCGGGCAACTTCCACGGACGAACGACAACCATCGTCGGCTTTTCGACGGAAGAACAGTATCGGGAGGGGTTCGGTCCATTCACTCCAGGCTTTCGCATCGTGAAATACGGAGACATCGACGATTTGAGAAGAAATATCTCCTCCAATACCGCCGCCTTTCTCGTTGAACCTATACAGGGTGAAGCGGGTATCGTGATGCCGCCCGAGGGATATTTGCGGGATGCTGCCAGATTGTGCGAAGAGAACAACGTCCTCCTGATCGCTGACGAAATCCAAACAGGTCTCGGTCGGTGCGGAAAATTGTTTGCCTTCGAGTACGAAGGCGTCCGGCCGGACGCAGTGATTATCGGAAAAGCTCTCGGCGGAGGATTTTATCCTGTCTCGGCAGTGTTGGCGAACAAAGAAGTCCTGGACGTGTTTAATCCCGGCGACCACGGTTCAACATTCGGAGGGAATCCCCTCGCGGCAGCAGTTGCGGTTGCATCCCTCAAGGTGATTGTTGAAGAAAAGTTGATCGATCATTCGTTCGAGCTCGGGGATTATTTTATGAAGAAGCTGAAAGCGATCAAGAACGACCACATCAAGCAAGTCCGTGGGCGCGGATTGTTGATAGGGCTTGTCTTGGATACAAAAGCGCGTCCGTATTGTGAGGCACTTGCTAAAAAAGGTGTGCTCTGTAAGGAGACACACGAGAACGTCATTCGGTTTGCGCCGCCTTTGATCATCACAAAAAAGGAAATCGATTGGGTTTGTGCGAAGATCGACGAGACAATGAGGAACGTGTAATCATCGACCAACAAGGAGATCAAGACCATGGGTAAACGCAAGGAGACCGGCGGTATGGTTCATTTCAACCGGAGAGGTTTTCTCAA
>CAZOIM010000001.1:57940-62229 GCA_964579855.1 uncultured Ignavibacteriaceae bacterium
TTGGACATCGCAGATGCTCTCGACAAGGAGCGCAAAGAAAAGGGCCCACGCGGACCGATGCACGGAATTCCCGTTGTCATCAAAGACAACATCGATACGGCCGACAAGATGGCAACGACTGCCGGGTCGCTTGCCTTGGTCGGCTCGAAACCCCCAGGCGATTCGTTCGTTGTCCAGCAACTTCGCAAATCGGGCGCGGTTATTCTCGGGAAGACCAATCTCAGTGAATGGGCAAATATCCGCTCTGGTCATTCGACGAGCGGCTGGAGTGGTCGGGGAGGTCTCACGAAGAACCCGTTCGCACTCGACCGGAATACTTCCGGATCCAGTTCGGGGACTGGAGCGGCAGTCTCGGCAAATCTCTGTGCAGCCGGTGTCGGTACGGAAACCGACGGCTCAATCGTAAGCCCGTCATCCATCAACGGTCTCGTCGGTATCAAACCAACAGTTGGCCTGGTGAGCCGCACAGGAGTGATTCCGATATCCCATACTCAGGATACACCCGGTCCCATGGCCCGGTCAGTACGTGATGCCGCAACGTTACTCGCTGCACTCACTGGCGCGGATCCGCAAGACAAAGCGACCGCTGCCAGCAAAGGAAAATCAAAATCTGATTACACAGTCTATCTCGATGCAAAGGGACTGCAAGGAGCGAGAATTGGCATCGTTCGCTCTTATTTCGGATTCCACGAAGGAGTCGACGTCCTGATGAACAATGCCATCGAGGTTTTGAAACAACAAGGTGCGACACTTGTCGACCCTGTGGAAATGAAGTCATTCAGTCAGATGGGGAACGCAGAGGAAGTTGTACTTCAGTATGAGTTGAAAGCTGATTTGAATGCCTACCTCGCCCGATTGGGTCCCAACGCGCCGGTGCATACGCTAAAGGAGATCATGGAATTCAACGAGAAGAACAAGAAGGAAGAAATGCCCTACTTCGGACAGGACTTCTTCATCAAGGCACAAGCGAAGGGTCCGTTGACGAGTAAGGAATATCTTGCAGCGCTTGCGAAGTGCCGCAAGTTAACGAGGAAAGAAGGAATCGATTCGGCGATGAAGAAACACAAGCTCGACGCGCTGGTGGCACCGACGGACAGTCCGGCCTGGCTGACGGACCTTGTCGATGGCGACCACTTTCTCGGCGGCAGCTCGACTGCGGCAGCAGTTGCAGGATATCCCAGTATCACTGTCCCGGCCGGATTCGTATTTGGATTGCCGGTGGGCATATCGTTCTTTGGCAGTGCATGGACTGAACCGAAGCTCATTACGTTGGCTTATTCATTCGAACAGGCGACAAAATTCCGGAAAGCACCGCAGTTTCTGCCAACAGTCAATACTCAGTCAAAATGATTTCTGTCGGACAGAATGTCGTTTTGTCGACAGACGCGCTACGAAGGAAAGAAACATGTGATTGGAGGCCGCCCACAATGGACGGCCTTTTGTACGTGATTGATTTGGAATGACCGATAGGAGGGAACTTCGACTAGAGTCCGAGGATCTTCTTGAACTTCACGTTACCAAGTTTCGCGATGACTGCGTTGAGCGCGGACTTGAGCTGGGCATCATCCTTTTCGAGAGTCTTGATATGTTTATCATTAAGCTCCGCAATCGTACTTTTCGATTCCTGATGCAACTTTTCCGCGAGCGCAGTCAATTCTTCTTTTTGCTTATCCATCGCTCCCTTCAATTCTTCGCCCTGTTTCTCCGTAAACACACGGAATTCCCGGCTCTGTTTTTCCAAGTTCGACTTAAGTTCCTGCAAGGCTTTTTTCAGCTCAGTAATCTCTTTACCTTCCCGTTCAATGACGACTCCGTGTTCTTGAAGTGCGGTTTTCTGGGCTCCTTCTGACTGCTCACAGTGTTCAACCCGTTGGGACAAAAGATTAAGACTCTCATCTTCTTTCTGCACAAGATCTGCAACGCTGCCATCGAGCCCTTTGTGAAACTTTTCGTTTGTGGCCTTGAACTCGTCTTCCAGAGCCTTTACTTCTTTGTCGAGTTTCTCAACGAGCGGCTCGATCTTTTGCTGGACAACGCCCTCAATTCCTGCAATTCCCTCGTCCAGCTTCTTGCTCAGACTCTCAAGCTCTTGTTTCTGATCCGTCATCGGGGTCAACAGTGCATCAGCTTTTTGAGAAACCATCTGGAGCTTCTTCAGATAGTCCACAAGGTCCAGTTCGTGACGGCTCAGTTCATCCTTCTTGTGTCCAAGAGAACCGATAATTTTGTCGGCCTCTTGCTTCATTATCCGGAGCGACTTGAGAGTTTCTTCGGATAGTGTGACGTAGGATTCCAACTGCTGAGCTCTGCGAAGAATGTCGTCTGTGTCGATAATCTCTGTCATAGATACACCTTATTCTTAATCCTCATATCTCGCATTCTATTCTTTCGGGCAGGACAGCCGTTACGCGACCAATAACGACAGCCCCATCTATCAGCGTTCTGTAGATATTCACATCCAGTGCCACGTTAGCGAAAAAAAACGGTTGATAAATTCAACGGAGAGGATGAATCAATCACAGTCAAAATACGACCGAATGTGGTTTTCTCAATGGTGGGAAAAAGGTAAAGCATTGCAGAAATGGGAATTGTTGGAACATTTTTCCCAGTGACGAGAGAGGCGGGGATGCGATCGAGGTGGCGTGGTAGTGAGCTATTGTTACTAAAACGGCTGGTCTGAGAGTTTGAACTCGGGCCGCTTCTCCGAAAAATAATTCAAAGACCATTCATCGGTGAAAAAAATCACCGGTTGTTCGTTGAGATCCGTAGCGTGTGCACTTCCTGTTGGAAGGGGAAAAGAGAAGAGTTTGTCAAGGTCTGACGTTGGGTCAACCCAGCGGACCAGTTTCCAGTTCGCGGATTCGAGTCTCGTCGGCGCCCCGTATTCATTTTCCAGTCTGTACTGGACTACTTCAAACTGCAGCGGGCCGACTGCGGTCAAAACCGGCGAAACAGAACCAGCATTTCTGAGTTGAAACAATTGCACGACACCTTCCTGCCGCAATTGGCTCAATCCATCGCGGAACCGTTTGAAGTTCGAGGGGTTGGGGTTGTGGAGAATAGAAAACACTTCTGGAGGAAATCTGGGAATTTCGTTGTACACAATTGCGGGATCTTCACTCAGTGTATCCCCTATGCCGAATTCGTCGTGGCCGACGAGGCCGATGATATCCCCGGGATACCCGACGTCAACCGTTTCGCGCTGCTGCCCGAAGAGTTTCGACGAATTTGAGAGCCTCACTTTTTTCCCCGTGCGAGAGTGGATCGCCGGCATGTCCCTCTCGAATTTACCCGAACAAACACGCAAGAACGCAATGCGATCCCGGTGTCGCGGATCCATGTTTGCCTGGATCTTGAATATGAATCCGGAAAAAGAAGTATTCTCAGGGGAAATCATTCCTGCCGAACTGGGGCGGGGGTGTGGTTCTGTCGCGAGACCAAGAAATCCATCAAGGAGCAGCTGGACACCAAAGTTGTTTTTCGCGCTCCCAAAATAGACCGGCGTCTGTTTTCCAGCCATCACTGCGTCCCGGTCGTATTGTTCACCGGCGCCTTCCAACATATCGATCTCCTCACGCACGTGCCGATAGGTCCTCTCATCAAGATGAGAGGCAACAAACTCGTCTTCCAATCCTGCGACCTCCACCGGCGCGCGATAAATTCCGCCAACGGTCGATTCAAATATATGGACCTGCTTCTGTTGTCTGTCGAAGACGCCGCCGAATTGAATGCCGTTGCCAAGCGGCCAGTTCATCGGATATGCGCCGATTCCCAACACGTGTTCCAATTCATCGAGCAGCTCAAGCGGTTCCCGCGTCGGGTGATCGAACTTATTCATGAACGTAACGATGGGAATTCCCCTTTTGCGGCAGACTACGAACAATTTGCGCGTCTGCGCTTCAATACCTTTGGCCGCATCGATAACCATGATGACCGCATCAACCGCAGTGAGGACACGGTACGTATCTTCGGAAAAGTCCTGGTGACCCGGGGTATCGAGCAAGTTGATCCGATTCCCGTTGTAATCGAATTGCAGAACGGTGGAGCTGATGGAGATACCACGCTGGCGCTCCAGTTCCATCCAATCTGACCGCGACGCACGTTGGTTCTTCCTTGCGGTGACAGAGCCGGCCAATTGCACGGCACCGCCGTACAAGAGGAATTTTTCCGTCAGGGTTGTCTTGCCGGCGTCAGGGTGCGAAATAATCGCGAATGTTCTGCGTGGTATGATTCCGTTCATCGTTCGAGCTATGTTCTCACACATAGAACAGCGCCAAGTCACTGAATGT
>CAZOIM010000002.1:0-5349 GCA_964579855.1 uncultured Ignavibacteriaceae bacterium
GAGACGCCATTTACACGGAACGAAAGCAGGTCATTCTCGAAGCAGACGGCGACATTTATTGGGACAGGGATAACTATCGGCTTCTAAGTTCCGTGGTCTTTCAGAAATTCCCCAACAGATTTTTTGGTATTGGCAATTTCACGGCGCTGAGCAACGAGGAAACGTACACTCCCGAAACATTCTTCATCCGTGCAGTGCTCTATAGAAAGTTCTTCTCCAACTATAGTATTGGACCGCTGATTCGTTATGAATCAGTTACGATGCACGATGTGGATCCGTCGGGACTCCTTGCACCGGGCATTATCGTAGGGAGCAAGGGGGGCAAATCTGCCGGCGTGGGACTCGTTGCCAACTGGGACTCCCGCGACAATACGTTTGCGGCGGCTTCTGGAAGTTTTTACCAGGTGACCGGGTTATGGTATCGTCATGCGTTCGGGGGTGATTATAATTATAGCGACATTCAGATTGACACCCGGCATTTCTTTGAATTCGTTCCAACGCAGGTGCTTGCGATCCAGGCCGCCGCTGAATTCATGAATGGAATCGTCCCGTTTCAGAGCCTTGTGAGATTTGGCGGTCAGAATATTGTCCGCGGTTATTTCGACGGTCGGTACCGGGATAAGAACGGAATGGTACTTCAGGCGGAGTACCGTGTTCCCGTCTGGTGGAGGTTCGGGCTTGTGGGTTTTGCCGGAGTCGCTCAGGTCGCTGACCACGTGAACAGCTTTGCTATGAATAGATTTTGGTTTGCGGGCGGAATAGGGCTTCGCTTCTATTGGAACCCAAAAGAACGGATCAGTCTTCGCCTAGACTATGGTATCGGCAACAATTCGTCCGGCATGTACGTCACCGTTACAGAAGCCTTCTGAAACTTGATTGGAATGTTCTTGAAATGAACACGACGAAGTACCTCCGCGTCAAGATTTGCTGCATCAGCACCATTGAAGAAGCCAGGCTTGCCATATCCCTTGGCGCTTCTGCAATCGGGCTTGTTTCTAAAATGCCGAGTGGTCCGGGGCCTATTTCCGAAGATTTGATCACGATGATTGCCGCAAGCGTTCCTCCCGGAATCGCCACATTTCTACTCACAAGCAAACGGGATGCAGCTGGAATCGTGCAGCAGCAGCGTGCGACGAGGACGAATACTATTCAGATCGTCGATGACTTTCCAATTGACGAGTATGCCAGGTTGAGGAGTGAATTGCCCGGGGTGAAACTGGTACAAGTTGTTCACGTGCGAGGCGAAGGCTCGATACAAAAGGCGAAAGAAGTCTCAAAGTACGTTGATGCGATTCTCCTTGATTCGGGAAATCCTGACCTCCCGACAAAGGAATTGGGGGGAACGGGACGAGTACACGATTGGGCTATCAGCAAATCAATTCGGGAAGAATTAGAGATTCCAATCTATTTGGCGGGTGGGCTGAAATCCGAAAATGTCACGCAGGCCATCGAGACGGTCGGACCCTTCGCTGTTGATGTATGCAGCGGAGTGCGAACAAACGGAAAGCTCGATGAAAAGAAACTGGCGGATTTTTTTGTCGCGGTCGGAAAAGCAAAGATCAAATCATGAAATCGCAGAGGCTGGTCCCACGACAGAGAGAGCGCATTAGTTTGCAGCAGCGCGGAGGACGAATCGCGGAATGATCACATTAAATTTCTCGCCGTTGGATCGACACATCAAGTACGTCCCCTCCATCGATCCTTCAAATGTCTCCAACACACAATAACTGTTGTACTCGTGAACTTCTCCGGGCGCAAGGTGGGGTTGCTTCCCAACGACGCCTTCACCGTCAACCTCTTCAACTTTTCCACTGGAATGGTGAATGTACCAATGTCGGCGCAACAACTGGACCTTGTCCACGCTATTATTCTCGATACGAATGAAATAGGCGAAGACGAACTTCTTTTGAATCATATCCGATTGACCGTCGAGGTATACCGGCCTTACGGTGACGGTAATATCCTCAGTCGTCGCTACGAACTTATTCACGTCAAATTCATCCTTCTGTAAAGGGTTGTACTTCACTGCCAATATAGATAATATTCGGCATATTTTGTTGTGCAAATCACGGAAAACGAGACATGGACCGGATTCCCTTGCGCAGGCAGGGGAGAAATGGTAAATTGCGACGAATCTTCACGACGAGTTTCAGCGTGTCGGAATGAAGAGGCACCGTTCATTTGGGAATGACTTTTCGATGGAAATGAAGCTAAAGATCATGATGCTGGAAGATAAATTCAGCATTAACAAACTGCCGCAGTTTGGTGAAATCCCGGTGATCTTTACCAAGGGGGACATGTGCTTTACATCCCGTACGGACGACGAGCTGACGATCATCTGTCCTGAGTTCATGGCACCCAACAATGTTCAACAGGAAGAAGGTTGGCGTTGTCTCAAGGTGATCAGCAGCGGAAATATTTCAAAGGAAATTGGGATCCTCGCAACACTTTCCAAACCCCTCGCGGATGCAAACATTCCAATCTTCGTTGTCACGACATTTTCGCATGTATTCGTGTTCATGATGGAAGAACACCTTGTCAAAGCCGTCCATTTGCTGCAGCAAGCCGGACACGATTTCGTTCACAAGGAAGAGTAATTCTCTCCTCGCATATGATGACCACTTAGCCGTTTCCGTTCACCTCGGAAGTTTTTCGAATCCTATTTCAGCTTGTCTCTCCTTCAGCTTTTGTCTACCTTACTCGTCGTCCAAGACTATACACAACCCGTGAGAGCGCTTGGTAACTATTGAGGATATCGAAGCTGCGTATGTCCGGCTGAAGCCAGTGGTCCACAAAACCCCGCTTCTTTCCTCCAGGACATTTGATAACAAGACAGGAAATCAAGTATTCTTTAAGGCTGAGAATTTTCAGCGCGTCGGCGCCTTCAAGATTCGTGGTGCTTATAACAAGATTTCCCTGCTTTCGAAGGAGCAAAAGGCCCTCGGTGTTGTAACACATTCTTCGGGTAATCATGCACAAGGTGTCGCACTTGCTGCGCAATTGTTGGGTGTAAAGGCGGTTGTGGTCATGCCAAAGATCGCTCCTCAAATTAAAGTAGACGCCACACGTGGCTACGGCGCAGAGGTCGTGTTCTCTAATGATTCGTCAGACGATCGGGAACGGGTAGCCAGACAATTGATGCAACAGAACGGCTACACACTCGTCCCACCGTACGACGACGAGCAAATCATTGCCGGAGCCGGAACGGCGATGATGGAAGTTGCTGCCGAGATGAGGACACTGGACTATTTCTTCTGTCCTATCGGAGGCGGTGGTCTGATTTCGGGGAGTGCTATTGCTGCCAAGCACTTTTTTCCGTCAATCAAGGTCATCGGAGTCGAAACGGAGGCTGCGAACGATTGCTACCAAACGTTTCGTCAGAAACGGATTGTTCGCATCGATCCTCCAAACACCATTGCAGATGGAATGCGGACCCAATCCATCGGGCGCGACAATTTTGACATCATTATGAAATATGTGGATGATGTCGTCACCGTGACCGATGATCAAGTTGTCGACACCATGAAATTTTTCCTTCAGCGGATGAAGATTGTCGTCGAACCGACAGGAGCGGTGGCGCCCGCAGCCGTATATCACAATATCCTCTCCGTAAAGCAGAAGAATATCTGCGCTATGATTAGCGGAGGTAATGTCGCTCCTGAATTGTTGAAACAAATTCTCTGAATGTATTTGGCAAGATCCGTATTTTCCCACAAGACGAAGGAAGTCGATGACCCTTCAGGACTATCTCTCCTATTTCAACGATGTCGTTCAGCCGACAGAACAGCTCTACCGATTGATTCCTGCAGATAAGCTCGATTGGAAACCGGCAGATAATGCATTTTCCTTGGGACAACAGATTGCCCATCTGTCGGGTGCGCTGGGCGTGTACGCCCACGGGATAACCAAAGGCGAATGGGGATTCAAGTCCATGCGGGAAAGATTTGTGCTGAACCGACACACGCCGTCCATGGCGGTCGAAGAAGCAGTTCGACTGCTGAACGAGAACACCGCTGAATTCCGAAATGTCGTCGGTTCACTGACCGAGGAAGAATTCAGCAAGGGAGAGGTCGACTCTCCTCAACTTGGTCGCGTTCCGCGATGGAGACTTGCTATGCTTGCCGTCGAACACCACATCAATCACAAGGCGGAGCTCTTCATGTCGTTGAAGTTGATGGGAGTCTCTGTCAATACTGGGAATCTCTACAAGAAGTAATTGGAGGGTACAAGTAACAATTATTTACGCCTTGATGCTTTTCGAAAAGTTCTCTACCATAGATAACAAGAACCGAACACCATTGGATGGCATTTTCCTATGAAATTTGTTGCGTGTGTTAATCACGTTCCGGATACGACCGCCAAGATCAACATAGGTCCTGACGGCAAATCGATCGACAAAACTGGCGTTGGGTTCATCATTAATCCATACGATGAATTCGCTGTTGAGGAATGTCTTCGCTTGAAAGAAAAGAATGGCGGAGAGGTTGTTGCAGTCTCTCTCGGCGGGGATGCGCACAAAGAAACGCTCAGGAAGGCCCTGGCAATGGGGGTGGACAAGGCTGTTCTCCTCAAGGATGACTCGCCCAGGGATTCGTTTTCAGTGGCGCGGGCTCTTGCGGACTTCATCAAGGAGATATCCCCTGACATTATATTCTTCGGGAAACAGTCGATTGATGGAGACGATGCTGCCGTCGGTTCCATGGTCGCGGAAATGCTGAATCTTCCTTCGGTTTCCGTTGTTGTGAAATTGGAGATCGCCGATGGAAGGGCCAAGGCAGAACGCGAAATTGAAGGAGGCCACGAAAAAGTGGAAACGACACTTCCTGCGGTTTTTACGGCTCAAAAGGGACTGAATGATCCCCGGTATCCTTCCCTGAAAGGTATTATGGCGGCTAAAAGCAAACCGATAGAGGAAAAAGTGCCGGCACCAATCCCCACGAAAGTTGAACTCATTGGAATGCAGAGACCGGCAGCCAAGAATGCGGGGAGAATCGTTGGCACAGACGCGACCGCAGTTGCTGAACTGGTGCGGTTGCTGCACGAAGAAGCGAAAGTCATCTAGTCTTATGGATTGTCGATCTCGATTCAATAACAATTTCTCTTCCATTTTTTCATTTTGACCTGAGTTATGAAGATCCTTGCAGTAGCAGAACAACGAGACAATAAGTTCAAGAAGACTGCATTTGAGGTGACGAAGGCAGCGCGAACGTTAGCCGACCAACTCTTCGCGGAAGTGATTGCCCTTGTAATCGGCGAGAGCACTTCGAGTATTGCTGGTCAGCTCGGCGGCTATGGTGCCAATCGCGTCATCGTTGTCGACAATCCGAAATTGAAATTTTACTCGACGAC
>CAZOIM010000002.1:5449-47833 GCA_964579855.1 uncultured Ignavibacteriaceae bacterium
GTCACGCAGTCGTCCGGGAAGATTGACGTTGCCGAAGCGGACATCATCGTGACGGGAGGAAGAGGCTTGAAAGGTCCGGAGAATTTCAAGATGATCGAAGAACTTGCGGCAGCGTTCGGAGGGGCCGTCGGAGCGTCGCGCGCTGTTGTGGATGCCGGATGGCGTCCTCACGACGAACAGGTTGGTAAAACGGGCAAGACAGTATCTCCTTCACTCTACGTTGCGGTCGCAGTGTCAGGAGCAATTCAACACCTTGCGGGAATGTCATCTTCAAAGTATATTGTAGCCATCAATAAAGACAAAGAGGCCCCGATATTTCAAATTGCTTCTTACGGGATTGTTGGGGATGCGTTCGAAATAGTTCCAGCGTTGACAAAGGAAGTGAAGAAACTGCTCGGCAAGTAACTACAAATCATTGGATGAAGGTTGAGCTCTGTGGAAAAAATTCAGGTTGATATTTTGGGACTGTCCACCAGCCAGACAAGCGGCGGTGCCTATGCCCTCATCCTGAAAGAAATCAGCGGCCCCCGCCGCCTTCCGATTATTATCGGAGCATTTGAAGCGCAATCCATCGCGCTCGAAATGGAGGGCATCAAGCCGCCTCGACCGCTTACGCACGACCTGCTGAAGTCGGTTATCGACACCCTGGGGGGCGGACTCAATGATGTCATTATCAACGAGCTGAAAGAAGGGACCTTCTACGCGAAGCTCACGATCGACAGCCAGGAAGTGGATTCGCGGCCCAGCGATGCCATTGCTCTGGCGGTGCGGTACGGCGTGCCAATTTACGTCGCGGACGAAGTGATGCAGGAAGCTTCGTTCATTCCTCAGAATGAGGAAGAGGAGAAAATCACTCCGCCACCCGCAGCTGCTGCGGATGAAGAAAAACCGAAATCAAAACCCAAGACTACCAAGCTTGACCAACTTCAGGAACAACTGGACGAAGCAATCAAGAAAGAAGATTATGAAAAGGCCGCTCAGCTCCGGGACGAAATTAAAAAGCTGCAGGCCCGCAGTTCATAAGCACTGAGTTGTTACGCATCATCATCGTTGCACGCTCTCAATCCCCTCTTCCGTTTCAAACATAAGGAGACCCTATTTGTGAATACTCTTTGCTCACGCTTGAGGTTATCGGTATTCGTATTGATGGCAAGTTGGAGCGTTGGAATGTCTGTCCAGCAACCGGATCGTGTCGCACAGCTCATTGCCGAAGGAAACGATTACTCTGAGAAACAATTTGACAATCAGAAAGCGCTCGACAAATACATGCAGGCCGATGCCCTGTCTCCCAATAACGACGAAATACTCTGGCGGATCAGCCGGGCCTATGTCGATATTGGGGAACACATGCCTTCGGCAACTGACGACGATAAAGACAAGCAGCTGGAGACGTATCAGAAAGCTCTGGACTATGCCAGCAAGGCCATAGCCTCAAATCCGAAGAATTCCATGGCCTATTGCCGGAGAGCGATTGCATCAGGGCGTGTTGCGCTCTTCAAAGGAGTTTTTAGCGTGGGAGGCCTTGTGAACGCCACGCGGGAAGATTGTCTAAAAGCCATCGACCTGGATGCGAACAATGCTGCCGCGTACTACGTGCTCGGACGCTCGAATGCGAAGTTGGTGGAAAAACCGAAGATCGTTCGCTGGCCTCTCGGTCTCGGTTGGGGCAACATTGATGACGCAATCAAGAACTACGAAAAGGCTATGGTATTGCGTCCTGATTTCATCATGTACCACTTGGATGCGGCACGTGCTTATGTGGAAAATGACGATTATGCGAAAGCAAAAGAACAACTGAATATCATTCCTGCGCTTTCGAAAGAAGACGAAGATGACGAACAGTTCCGGAAGGAAGCAAAAGAACTGCTGGAAAAGATCAAAGACAAATAAGAAACTTCGGAACTATACGATAGCCCGGTGCACAGAGCGTTGTGCATCGGGTTTTCTTTTGTACCAGATGGAGTGACGCGTGGAAGGTCTTAGAGTACTTCTGTGTTAACAGATATGTGTGGAGTTGGTTCTCCCGATCGTCGGGACGCTTGTCGCTCGTAACGATGGGCCATGAAGAGACCAAAAATTAGATATATTCCGGCGACGTAGTAGGGATACGTGTCGTTGATTTCGAACAAGGGTCCGGAGAACAAGGGCCCAATTACCATACACATCGACATGAGCGAAGAGAGCATCCCCAGCGTTTCCCCCTTTGCGTTCGGATCGGCAGCACCGGCAACTTGGCTCGTCAAAACGACGCGGAGAACGGACTGGCCCGTCCCAATGAAGAACGTTGCCAGGATGAAGAGAGACAAAGACCGGGTGACGAACAGCATTACCCCGATGATGAGAGACCAGAGCATGATCTTTTCCAGCGCGGCTTCCGAAAATCTCTTGAGCCAAAATCGCTTGAGCAGTACGCCCTGATTGATGGCAACGATGATCCCCATTCCGGTGAAGGTCAACCCTGTGATGAAAGCACTGAACCCGAAATTCTTGTTCACAAATAATGAAAAGACAGTCTGGGAAGTCACGTTGGCAAGTCCGAACATCACCCACGTCACGAACAACGGGCGCAATTCGACATTGCGCACAGCACGTTGAAGCGGTACGATGGGATTCAAATTGAGTTTCGCCTCCGTGTTCCTGCGTTTGTTCGTTTCAGGCAGGAAGAAATACGCCGTTATGGCATTGAGTGTTGCGAGGCCGCCCGCGAACCAGAATGGAGTCGAGTGCGAAATTGTAGCAAGCGCTCCGCCGATGATCGGACCCAGCATAAACCCAATGCCAAACATTGCTCCGATCAGTCCCAGATTGACCGTCCGGTCTTCTTCCTTGTCCGAGATGTCGACCAGATAGCTTTGAGCGATCGAGAAATTCCCGGCGGCAACGCCGTCAATGATTCTGCCAAGAAAGAGAATGGGAATCGAAGTGGCGCCGGCAAAGACGAACCAGCCGAGGGCAGTACTGCTAATGCTGAGAATCAATACCGGTCTTCTGCCGATGCGATCCGAAATTGCGCCAAGAAGCGGTGAACTAAAAAATGCGAAGAATGAAAACGATGCAAACAAAAGGGTAATCGTGGCGGGCGAAGCGCCAAAGCCTGTGACGTAAAACGGGAGGATGGGGATGACGATTCCAAACCCGATTACATCGACCAGGACAGTAAAGATGATGATAAGCTTCTGTTTACTCAAGGCGATTCCGATCTAACCCAATACTCGCACAATTCTTCTGAGCGCAGCCGGGAGGTTTTGGTTCTGTTGAGAACCACCACAATCGAAAGCAACTCCCACTTGAACTTCCAAAGACCTATATTTCATCAGTCTCATAAATAACCGCTAAACTGTGCCAGTAAAACACAAAGACCGCAGCAGGATTCTTCTGGGTTCCCACATGTCCATTGCAGGAGGAGTTCACGCTGCGATCGAGCGCGGAAACCAGATCGGTTGTACGACCGTACAGATGTTCGTGAAGAACAATAATCAATGGCTAGGCAAACCGCTCGCCGAGAACGATGTTTCAACGTACAAAGACCTTCTTGCGAAATCAAGCATCGGTCCAGTCGTTGTGCACGATTCGTATCTCATCAATTTGTGCGCAAAGGACAAAACAATTCTGAGCAAATCGCGCACTGCGCTCAAAGATGAACTCGATCGATGTGAGTTGCTCGGCGTACCGTATCTCAATTTTCATCCGGGCGCGCACGTTGGACGCGGCGAACAGGATGGAATCAAGCTTATTGCTGAATCCCTCGATGTTATTCACGACCAGACGAAGGGGTATCGCGTGAAGAGCGTCATCGAAACGACGGCGGGACAGGGAACTGCCATCGGTCACAAGTTTGAACAAATAAGGAGCATCATCGATGCTGTGGAGCAGAAGAAGCGCATGGCCGTCTGTGTCGACACGTGCCACGTATTCGCAGCGGGTTATGATATTGGGACAGAGGCCGGCTACGAAAAGACCTTCAGAGAATTTGACACTATCATTGGTCTGGAAAGACTCGTCGCATTTCATGTCAACGATTCCAAACGTCCATTTGGAAGCAGAGTCGATCGTCACGAACATATCGGGAAAGGAACGATAGGGCTTGCGGGGTTTCGATTCCTGATGAACGACGAGCGTTTCCAAAATATTCCGAAGATCCTTGAGACCGACAAGAGTCCGGATATGAAGGAAGACATCGAAAACATGAGAGTGTTAAAGAGTTTGATCAAGTCGCGACCATGAACACCAATCAAAGAGGATCGCAGCATTTTCTTCTGTGGCCACGTTTTCGCGATCTGTCTTGACATCATTTTCCAATCGGCGTACCTTGGATTCAGACAGAACATTATGATTGAAGAGAGCACATTGAAGGAAGAACTTGACCGCAACACCAAGGAAGGTGTGCTCTATCAGCCCATGCCTAAAAACTGGGTTCAGTGTTTCTCCTGCGGTCATCGATGCAAGATTCCACCGGGGAAGGACGGAATCTGTCGGGTACGATTCAATCGCGATGGCAAACTCTTTGTTCCAACGGGTTATGCGGCCGGAATTCAACTCGACCCCGTCGAAAAAAAACCATTCTTCCACGCGTATCCTGGCTCAAAAGCTCTCAGCTTCGGTATGCTCGGATGCGACTATCATTGTCCCTACTGTCAGAATTGGGTCACCTCTCAGGCTCTCCGCGATCCGATGGCGATTTCTTCGCTGGAGCACGTAACACCTGAGGATCTCATTGAACTTGCGCTCAAGTACAAAGCCCGTATCATTACGAGCACATACAACGAGCCGCTGATCACGAGCGAATGGGCGGTGGAGATCTTCAAGCTTGCCCGGCGTGTCGGACTCATCACCTCATACGTCTCGAATGGCAATGGGACTCCTGAAGTGCTGGATTACATTCAGCCGTGGGTGGATTTGTACAAAATCGATCTCAAAGGATTCAGTCAGAAAGAATATTCGAAACTGGGAGGTGCTCTTGGCAATGTTCTGGACACCATCAAGAGCGTCTATGAGCGGGGGATGTGGCTGGAAATTGTAACGCTGGTTATTCCTGGGTTCAATGATTCGAATGAAGAATTAACAGAGATCGCAAAGTTCATTGTGTCCGTATCACCCGATATTCCGTGGCACGTTACCGCGTTCCACCAGGACTACAAAATGACAGACCCGGCGAACACTTCGGCGGAGACGTTGATACGGGCGCGAAAAATTGGTTTGAACGAAGGATTGCAATATGTGTATGCGGGGAATCGTCCCGGTGAAGTAGGCGAAACAGAAAATACCTTTTGTCCGTCGTGTGGAATAACGCTTATTGAACGAACAGGGTTTAGGATCGTGGGCAACAAGCTCAAGAGGGGCCAATGTCCCAAGTGCGCAACGAAAATTCCGGGACGATGGGAATAATCATGCAGGCCGAGGCACTTAGGACGTTATCCGCATTTACGGGATAGATCAATGGGACCGATACTGAATGAACGCGAAATGCAATATGTCAATACGGTGTTGAAACGTGATCGAATCAGAATGAGATTAGGCTGGATGTTCATGATGCTGCTGGCTGCGGGCGGATTGGTCTTCCTCATCACGACAATCTTGACATTGCGGACGATGGACGACGAAACAGCATTGTGGGTGACCGTTCCGGGATTCGCGGTCGGACTCTTGCTGATCGTGACTTCCATTCTTGGCGTTTCGTGGGTCAAGCGACAGCACCTCATTGCCGCTATACTGAAGAAACTGCAACAACCCTCGAAAGAGGAGAGTGACGTATAATCTCGATTCAATTGCAGAAAAGGAGAACCGTCGTGGCAAAACAACACAGCTTATCGATGAGTGTTTCCATCAAGGCGAAACCATCGGAAGTATTCCACGCCCTCACTGACTCGAAGACAATTCTTAAGTGGTCAGGACAGCGAGGAAAAGCCGAGGCGAAGATCGGAGGTAAATTCGAATTGTTCGACGGATGGGTAAAAGGAAAAGTGCTTGCCTTTCAGAAGGCAAAGAAGCTTTCCTATACCTGGCATCCGGAGGATTGGGATGAAACAGCAGAAGCGTCGATCGTTCGGTATACGTTTTCTGCAACGAAGGATGGGACGAAGATCGTTCTGAAGCATTCGGGCTTCCCGGATGAGCAAGCAAAGAAAGAACATCAAGGCGGCTGGACGAAGCATGTCTTCGCGCCGCTCAAAGGGTTCTTCGAATCCCGCTGATTCGGGTGGAATATGATTTGTTCACTAAAGGCGAGCCAACGCAGATTGATGTTTCCTCCCTTGTGATCTTCGAAAGTTCAATCATAATTTTGTACCAATGACCGAATCGAGCATTCCAAAATGCTATCAGATTGTTTAAATGTTTCCGAGTGAATTTTACGCGACAAAAGAGTATCATTGCAAACCACATTAACAGGGAAGAACGTTTGAACAAGACAACACTCATTGCTGCACTCGTGATTGCGGCTGTGACTCTCGTTGCAGGGTGTTCCGCCCCGACAACCGATAAGTCTTCTCCGAAAACGGCATCGAAAGAACCCGACCTGACTCTGCAAGTGGCGAGTCTCAATCTCTCCGGATTCAACAAACGTTTCGAAAAAAACGAGATCAGCAAATTCTCAAGACTCCTCAAGAAGGAACAGGTCGATGTCCTGTCTGTTCAGAACATCACACGATATCCCGGTGTTGAAAGCAGGGTGGATTTCGTGAATGAGCTTGTGGCAAGATCAGAAATGCGTTACTCGTTCGGTGAAATGGTAAATAGCTCAGGTCGTCAGTCCGGCAATGGCATTTTCAGCCTGTTTCCGATGCGCAACACGCACAACGACGCGTTTGATGGTGTGCGGTCTGCAACCTTCGAAGCCGCCCTCCAAGCCTCTGTAGACGGCGGAGTAAAGGATGTCATTGTCGTGAGCACGACGCTGCCGCCGAAGGCACCTGAATCGGATCAATCCGAATGTCTTCACGCCATTACGAGCAAGAGCGTTGCTCTTCCCGGTCAGCCTATGATTGTCACCGGCAATCTTCCGAGTTCGGTAGACATCAAGGAGAAGAGTTCTTATGTTGAAGTTGCAGAGTCAGCGAAGAAAGAAAACGAGAAGGACCCTCATACGAGGATTTGGTTTTCCAAAGAGGGCTCTTTGAAATTGCTCGGTACGCGAACGGTGGAAACAGAATTCGGACCCATGGTGATTGCCCAATTCGGATTGTTCCGCTGACGACGTTCCTAGCGGACAATAACACAAACAGTTTCACCTGAACCAGAAATGGCAAATCAATGTGGATATTCGACCGTACCCTTCTTGAAATAATCGCCCGTACTGCGATCATCTATCTTGCCGTCCTTGCTGGTCTTCGAATAACGGGGAAACGCGAAGTTGGCCAAATGTCCGTGTTCGATCTTGTATTGTTGATTCTGATTGCCAACGCTGTTCAGAATGGTATGACTGGCCCCGATAGCTCCGTAACAGGTGGCCTTGTTGCTGCGGGCACGCTCCTTCTCATGAACTTCATTGTGGCGCGTCTTGTTTTCCGTAACAGGAAATTTCGTAGATTCGTCGAAGGCACTCCGACCATTCTCATCCGCGATGGAAATTTCCTTCTCGAAAGTCTTGACAGTGAACATATCACACCGGATGAAGTCCGGCAAGCTCTGCGTGAACACGGAGTGTCCAGCGTCGAAGAAGTCAGCGTTGCGGTTCTTGAAGTCGACGGTTCGATTAGTGTTCTGAAAAAGGACGAAATGCCTTCTCAAGTACTGCCCCACCATCGTATTAGATTTCGTCATTTGAAACACGGATGAAGATCTTCGAGAGGCTTGTTCTCGGCGCCGCCCGACTCTCTTTGTCATCCTCTCAATCCTGAGAAACACCTGCGGCATCAATTCCATGTTTGAGAAGAAGGCTGCGGGTTCCTGAATCTCCCCCCTCAAATCTCGCTTTAAACTCAAATCAAACGCGCGCTACTGACAGTCAGGGGTGTCAGTCCCTGGCACGCGCGTTGCCTCATCTTGAGGTTGATTGGTGTCTGGACCAAGTATAATTGTAGGACAATGAAGAGATTGCAGTTGCCTTGCAGCGGCAGATTCAAAAATTGACAATCAAAGGACATTATGGCCAAGTACAAAATTGCGTGGCTACCGGGGGACGGAATCGGTATCGATGTTTTGGATGCCGCGAAAATTGTGCTCGACAAAATTCAGCTCGACGCGGAATATATCCACGGCGATATCGGCTGGGAATTTTGGTGTAAAGAAGGAGATGCATTTCCGCAGCGGACTATTGATCTGTTGAAAAACGTTGACGCGGCAATGTTCGGCGCGATAACATCGAAGCCGGCAAAAGCAGCAAAAGCGGAACTCACGCCCGAAATGCAAAAACTGGGACCGACGTACCGTTCGCCAATCGTCCGGATGCGACAAATGTTCGACCTCTACAATTGCCTTCGGCCTTGCAGAGCGTATCCAGGCAACCCTCTCAACTACAAAGAAGGCATTGATCTCGTTGTGTTCAGAGAAAATACGGAAGATCTTTACTCTGGTGTCGAATTCAATCCGGTTCCCGCAGCACTTGCGGAAGCACTCACAAACGTGTCGAAGCCGTTCATACCGTTTAGTCTGCTCCCCCTCGACCAATACGCCATATCGTGCAAGATCAACACACGAAAGGGATCGGAACGAATCGTTAGGTCTGCATTCGAATTTGCACGCAAGTTCAAACGCAAGAAAGTGACAATCGTCCACAAAGCAAATGTGGTTCGGGCAACGGATGGACTCTTCCTCGAAATCGCCAAGGATGTTTCAAAATCGTACCCGGAAATCCAATTTGATGAGGCAAACATAGATGCGATGACTATGTGGTTGCTGAAAAACCCATTTAACTACGACGTCCTCGTTGCGCCAAATCTTTATGGCGATATTATTTCAGACCTCTGTGCGCAAATGGTCGGTGGTTTGGGATTTGGCTGCTCAGGCAATATCGGCGACAAGCTTGCCGTATTTGAACCTACGCACGGGTCGGCCCCGAAGTATGCGGGACAATACAAAGTAAACCCGATCGCCACAATTCTTGCCGTAAAAATGATGCTCGACTGGCTTGGAGAAGGCGAGAAGGGTCGCACGCTCGAGAAAGCGGTTGCGGATATCATCAAAGAAGGAAAGGTGCGAACGTACGATATGGGAGGAAAGAACACGACGCTGGAAATGGCTCAGGCGATCGCAGCCAAACTTTAGATGAACACGTACGGCATGTTATGAGACAAGTTGTAATTCACGAAGTCGGTTTGCGCGACGGCCTGCAGATGGAAAAGCGGATTGTGCCTACTGAACAGAAAATTAAGTGGATCGATTCGCTGATCGCTTCGGGTGTGGACATCATCCAGCTTGGATCGTTTGTCCATCCGACGAAAGTTCCTCAGATGGCCGACACGGATGCACTCTTCAGGCACTTTGCTCAGTCCGAACACAAACCTTCAAACACCATCCTCTCCGGATTGGTACTGAATGAAAAGGGATTGGAACGTGGTGAAGCGTGCGGCGTTCAGATGTATTGTATGGGTGTCTCTGCCAGCGAAACGCACAGTCAAAAAAATTCAGGAATGTCTACCGCAGAAGCAACCATTCGCATTATTGCTGCTGCCAAACAAGCTGTCACCGCAGGCAAACGGGTACAAGTCTCTGTGCAGTCGGCTTTCGGTTGTGGGTTTGAAGGACATGTTCCGGCGAAACGGGTCTTGGCAATTGTCGGCGAGTATCTTGATGCCGGATTGAAGAGTATCAGTCTTGCAGACACGGCCGGCCATGCTTATCCGGAGCAAGTAACCTCAATATTTGAAACAATCTTTAAACTCGATCCGACAATTGAATGCACGTGTCATTTTCACAATACCTATGGGCTGGGGTTGGCAAATTGCTACGCGGCTATGAATGTAGGTGTAACGTATTTTGAATCAGCGATTGCGGGACTCGGCGGCTGTCCGTTCACGAAAGTCGCAGCCGGAAATGTCTGCACGGAAGACTTTGTGCACTCGTTGCAGCGAGCGGGACAGCGGAGAGACATCATACTGCCGATGCTCATTGATACTGCAAAAGAATTCGCCGGATTCTTCAATCGTGAATTACCGGGAACGGTCTATAGAACTGGGGGCCTTGTGGGCTCCGCCGTTTCAGTGCCGACTGTATGACCGGAAATTAGCGATTTCATCTTTACGTCATCCGTAAATAATGGGATCAGCAACAATGAAAATTCTTGAAGGAGTACGGGTTCTCGACCTCACCAATGTATTGTCGGGTCCGTTTGCGACATTGCATCTTGCGCTGCTTGGTGCCGAAGTTATCAAGATCGAAAACCCGACCGATGGCGATCTGGCACGCAAACTCGGCTGTGTTCCCAAGTACAATCAGATGTTAATGGGCACGAGCTTTCTTGCACAGAATGCGAACAAGAAATCGATGACGCTCAATCTCAAATCTCCCAAGGGGAAAGAGATATTCAAGAAACTGGTGAAAACTGCTGACGTGGTTGTGGAGAACTTCCGCCCGGACGTGATGAAACGACTCGGTTTGTCGTACGAAACATTGCGCGAGATCAATCCCAGACTTATTTACTGCGCTATTTCCGGATTCGGTCAATCGGGACCCGATGCGCTGAAACCGGCTTATGATCAGATTATCCAGGGGTTGAGCGGCGAAATGGCAATCAACGGTGATGAACGGCTCAATCCTCTACGAGCTGGTTTTCCCGTCTGCGATACTGTTGGTGGACTCAATGCAGCATTTGCCATTATGGCGGCGCTCTTTCATCGTGAGAGAACAGGTGAGGGACAATCCATCGACGTCGCATTGTTGGATTCGATCATGCCGCTTATGGGTTGGGTGGCTGCGAATCTCCTCATCGGCGGACAACAACCGGTGATGATGGGAAACGATAATTTCACAGCGGCGCCATCAGGGATGTTTAGTACGAAGGACGGCTACATCAATATCGCTGCCAACAAACAGGAACAATGGGAAGCCGTTGCTGATGTGCTTGGTATGCCTGAACTAAAATCCGATCCACGTTTTCAGGAACGCGATAACCGGAAGAAGAATCGAGAACTTCTTACGCCATTGCTCGAAACAAAACTCAAAGAGAAACCAACAGCCTGGTGGGTCGAGGAATTAAACAACAACGACGTGCCTTCGGGAGCGATTCTGACTCTTGAGCAGTCTCTCAAACAAGAACAGGTGAAACACCGCGACACTTTGAAAAGCGTACCGGTGGAAGGTATCGGAGACGTAGAACTCTTCAATTTGACGGCAAAATTTGAAAAGACACCCGGATTCGTAGAATCACCTCCTCCAAAACTCTCCGAGCATACGTGTGGACTGTTGAAGGAACTCGGCTATTCGGAACAAGAAATCAGCACATTGAAACAAACACAAGTCATCTAGCGATGGGGGAATTATTCGCGTGGCGTCACAACCACGCGAGCGAAAGGAAATGAACATGGGAATGACAATCGTTGAAAAGATCCTGGCACGCGCTGCGGAAGTACCTTCGGTCAAGGCCGGCGACGTTGTTGAGCCAAAAGTTGATCTGGCCATGTCGCACGAGAACGCTGCGTTGGTGATCAATCAGTTTATGGAAATCCACGAAGGAATTTCTCGTGTTCCCAAACTGTGGGACCCGTCGAAAGTGGCGATCATTTTCGACCACCGTGTCCCTGCCGAATCTCCAAAGACAGCTTCCAACCAGAAGAAAATTCGGGAATTTGTCTCGGCCCAGGGCGTTGCGAAATTCCACGACATCAGAGGAGATGTTGGCGGCATCTGCCACCAAATCCTCCCCGAAAACGGTTATGTTCGCCCTGGATTTGTCGTTGTGGGAACGGATTCCCACACCACCAGTCATGGGGCTCTCGGCGCATTTTCTTTTGGTATTGGTGCAACGGAAATGGCCAGCGTGTGGGCTCTCGGGGTTGCACTCAATATTGAAGTTCCGACGACCATCAAGGTCAATGTCACCGGGAAATTTAAGAAATTCGTCGGTCCCAAAGACCTGATTCTTCATCTCATTGGCAAAATCAGCGCACAAGGTGCTAACTTCAAGGTCCTCGAGTTCCACGGTCCGGTTATTCGCAAAATGTCAACTTCCGGTCGACTTGTTCTCTGCAACATGGCCGTAGAAGCCGGAGCGACTGCAGGTATCGTACCGGCCGATGAGGAAACAGTTCGCTTTTTGCACGAAGAAGCGGGAGTGAAAGGCAGAATCAACATTGTGGGGTCGGATAAGGATGCCGTGTATGAAAAGGTTATCGAAGTAAATGTGTCGGATTTGGAATCGCAAGTGGCCTGTCCGCACACTGTTGACAACGTGAAGACGGTCAGGCAGGTGAAGGGAACAAGAGTACATCAGGTAGTCATTGGCTCGTGCACAAACGGCCGACTTGAAGATCTGCGGATGGCTGCGCGAATCCTCAAGGGGAAAAAAGTCTCGAAAAATACGAGGATGCTGGTCTTTCCGGCTTCAGCGAAAATCTATGCTCAGGCCTTGGGCGAAGGACTCATCGGAGAATTCATGAAAGCGGGTGCCGTGGTCATGAACCCGGGCTGCGGACCGTGTCTCGGCGTCCACGAAGGTGCGCTGGGAGACGGCGAAATCGCACTTTCCACCACGAACAGAAATTTCAAAGGTCGCATGGGAAACCCGAACTCGGAAGTATTTCTTTGTTCACCAGCAGTCGCCGCGGCCTCAGCAATTGCGGGCTGTATCACTGATCCCGCGAAAGGAGTGAATTAACATGGCAAAAGTAGTTCTGGTTGTCGGCAACGATGTTTCAACTGACGTAATTTATCCTGGTCGGTATATGGCCACCGTTCTTCCAACCGAAACACCGCAGTACGCATTCGCAGATAACAAGGAGTTCAACACGAAACTCAATAACAATCTCGTTCCCCCCGGAAGCATCATTGTCGGTGGAATGAATTTTGGCTGTGGCTCATCGCGGGAACAGGCAGTGTCAGCGCTGAAAGGGCACGGACTCGTCATCGTGGCCAAAGATTTTGCACGAATTTTCCTGCAGAACGGGATTAACCTGGGCCTCCAAACAGTCGTTTGTCCGGACATTCAAGCAGAAGAAGGACAGGAACTGGAAGTGACTGCGACGGAAGTATTCAACAAGGCAACCGGGAAGAAATTTCCGGTCGTCCCGCTTCCTGCTGCCCGTCAGGAGATCATCAACGCAGGCGGTCTTATCGCCTATACGCGCAAGCGTCTGACGGAGGTCTCCTAGGCTGGATGACCTGATCGGATCAACCGGTCGTAGAAATCAAAATAAAGTCCGGCCTTCCATCGAGCACTTCGATGTGAAGGGCCGGACTTCTCATTTGTTGCCCAGCCTCGGCGAGACTTGAAACTCAAGAAGTTGCCAATTGAGAAATAAAGAAAAATCTCTATCTTGAGTGTGAATCGATAACGCAATCCGACGTGTCTCGTCGTGTAGAGTGAAGTTGAACACCTTCTGAAGGCTCCTGAAGATCATTTCCATGTCTATCGATGAACTCCTTACGCCGGCGCTCCTGCTCGATGTGGACATTCTCGAGCGGAACCTCTCGAGAATGCAAAAGAAAGTCGCTGCTCTTGGATCTTCGTTGCGACCTCATATCAAGACTCACAAATGTATTGAAATTGCCGGGATGCAGCTTGAACGTGGAGCCAAAGGGATAACCGTCTCTACCTTCTATGAAGCCCGGGAATTTGCCAAGGCAGGATTCGATGACATTACGTGGGCGTTCCCTCTTCCGCTTGTCTATGCTCTCCCAGCCGTAGAGCTTGCGAAGAACATGACGTTTCGAGTTGTCGTAGACAGCAGGGAAGCAATCCTTTCTCTTGAAAAGGCATGTAAAGCGTTTGGAACGCCAGTCCACGTTTGGCTCAAAGTTGATTGCGGGTATCATCGCGCAGGCGTGGATCCGTCCTCTCCATTCGCAGAAGATCTGGTCCAAATGCTTGCGGAGTCCGGAGACTTGCACTTCAATGGAATCCTCTCTCATTCCGGTCATGCGTACTATGGAACGACACGAGAAGAAATCCTGAACGTCGCCAATCAGGAACGAGACGTGATGGTGGGTTTTGCCACGCGGATGCGGAACAGAGGGTACAAGATTCCGGACATCAGCATCGGATCCACTCCGGCAATGTCTGTCATCGAAAATCTCGACGGGATTACGGAAGTCCGCCCCGGAAATTATTGTTTCTATGATAAAACCATGGTGGACCTGGGCATCTGCGACCCTGAAGATTGTGCTGTCTCAGTACTCGCGAGTGTTATTTCGCACCAAGGCAATGCATCACATTTTGTTATTGATGCGGGAGCCCTGGCATTGTCCAAAGATTCCGGAGTATCTCCCCCAAAAGGGAACGGGGCCATGGGAGCTTTCTATGCCGACATCGGAAACCCGCAACTTCGACAAAATCTCATACTGAAGACACTGTCCCAGGAGCACGGAAAGGTTCTTGTCAGCGATCCGCACGAGATCGACGGTGAATTCCTGGTAGGGTCGAAAATGAGGATCTTGGAGAATCACTCGTGTCTCACGGTTGCGCATTTCGACGAGTATCACGTTGTTCGCGGGAAGGAAGTAATCGACCGGTGGAAGATCTTGCGCGGACGAGTATGAGAATTCGTCATACTGTTGGGAGACTTTCGGGCGAACAGAATTCCATTAACGCGAACGATATTTGAAGACGACTCTATAGCTATTCATTCAATAATCCATCAAGCACAATTTAGAATTCAAAACCAAAATGAAACCAACGAAGAACACTGTTCTCATTACCGGCGCAAGCAGCGGAATAGGGTTGTCCTGCGCGAACAAGTTTGCTGAAGCGGGAGCAAGACTCGTACTTATCGCTCGTAGAAACGAGAGACTCAAACAATTGACAGGTAAGCTCAAGGATCTTTTTCACACCGAATCATTAGTAATTGAGTTGGATGTGAGGAAACGGGAAGACGTCGCAAAGAAGCTTAAAGAGCTCCCTCAAGAATGGCAAGAAATAGACATTTTGATCAATAACGCTGGCCTCAGCCGTGGATTGGACAAGCTCCACGAAGGCTCGATTGAAGACTGGGAAGAGATGATTGATACCAATGTTAAGGGCCTTCTCTACGTGAGTCGCGCAATAGTCCCCGCGATGGTCTCCAGAGGAAAGGGGATGATCATCAATATCGGATCAATTGCTGGACAGGAAGTCTATCCAAAAGGAAATGTTTACTGTGCATCGAAATTTGCGGTCGATGCTCTCACGCGTGGGCTGCGCATGGATCTTGTTGATACTCCACTCCGTGTGTGCACGGTGGATCCAGGACTTGTCGAAACTGAATTCAGCAATGTCAGGTTTCGGGGGGATGCAAAACGTGCGAGTCAGGCATATCAACATATGACCCCCCTGACACCCGATGATGTTGCCGAGGCGGTCTTCTTTTGCGCGACCCTACCACCACATGTCCAGCTCGCACAGATTGTCATGATGCCTACCTCCCAGGCCTCAACCACACTTGTGTATCGCACCCAATGATGGCCAGAGTTGACTAATATGCAGACTTCTCGAAAATTCCCTGTTATTGCTGCCGCATTCGGCCTAACAGGTATCGCTTTGGGAGCATTCGGGGCTCACTACCTCAAATCAGCAATTTCCGTTGAAATGCTTTCCGTTTTTGAAACTGGCGTTCGATACCAAATGTACCACTGCTTTGCGCTTTTCGTTGTTGCGTGGTCTTTGCAGTCGAAACGAAGCAGAAAATTGCAATATGCTGGATGGTCGTTCGTTGCCGGGGTTGTACTCTTTTCAGGAAGCCTCTACACTCTTGCACTTACGGGCATTCGCATTTTTGGAATCATCACACCGTTCGGTGGATTATCCTTAATCGCAGGTTGGCTGATGTTGGGGCTGGGTTTTTGGGAAAAGGAACCACTGCTGTAAATTTACCGCATCAGAATAGCTATAGAGATGGAAAAACTGCGCGGCCATTCCTAACGACATTTCTTGGATTGGGCGGATCCTCGGCAGGCTGTTACATCCCCTTCTTCAGACTCTTAAACTTGCTCACGAAATCGGAGGTAGGCTTGAAGTCCTTCTGTTGGATCTTGATTTTGAAGTCGACAGTATGCGGCGGCCACATGACAACAGTACTATCCTTACTAATGACGACCACTCCGTTCGTTGAAAGAATGGTTTCGTCCTTTGCCATCGTTATGTGAGTTGAATCCTCGTACGAGAGGCCATCTTTCATTTTCTGAACATCTGAAAAAATCCCGGTTTCTTGCCAAACAAGGATTCCGTGACTGAGTGTCAAGTCTCGCTTCTTAAGGTAGACTCCCTCGTTCATCCGCTCCAGAAGGTACTTGTCCCCTTTCCAGTTGCTCAAGAGTTCTTCAAAATCGTCGTTCTGTTTGACCGTGTCATCGTCGCTTGATTCTATGTTAGTGTACTTAATGTGGATCGTACCACTTTTGCCGTCTGGGTTAAGACTTACATGATATTCGACCGTTTCATAGACGAGGCAGCCGCTGCATACAATCACAAGGACGAAGAAAGAACAAAAGGCAACGCCAAAGCGGACTCTCATACGGTCTCCTGATAGGCCAGCGAAGTTTGGCTGTCTACAACATTGGATTCTGCTAATCTGATTAAGAGTGTTTGTCCCTCGTTGCAGCGGTTGTAGCGTACGATAGAAGTGTGCTGATTCATCGGGCATACACCCTTCTTCAGACCGACGGGGTAGGAGCTATTCGTGTGATGGTGATTGTGTTGAATCGTTCGTACGAGAACCCTGGATGCTTTCCATTTTTTTCGTAACAAGGGAAGTGAGATCCAGCATGGATTTCATTCCTGTAGAGACCACCTCAATTCCCTTTCTCAGTTCCGAAAACACTTCTCGACATCGTCCTTTGGCGTCGGCTTGAACCAGGCGCAGGATCTCTTCCTCCTGGCGCTGAAGGTTCTTCAAGAGTCCACTGAGACTGCTTTCAACAAATTGTCCGAGCGAGTTAACAGTGTTTTCGAACATCCTCAGAGATTCCAAATCTCTTTGGGTACCCTTCGTCGCCCTTTGGTCTTCTTCACGCTGGTGAAGATCCTTTCGATACAGGTATCGTTCGTGAACGCTCATAACAGCGATCGGCAAACGATTGATATCTATCTGGTCCTTGCGGAAATAATCGTATACACCAAGTCGCATGGCCTCGACGGCTATCGTTTCTGATCCTGCAGCCGTCAGCATAATGACGGGCGTACTGATTTTTTCCTTCTGCATCCAATGGAGAAGGTCGAGTCCCGACATTTCCGGCATATTGTAGTCGAGGATGATAACATCAAACGTTCCGGTCTTCAACTCGTCCATAGCACTTACGGCCGAATTGCAGGACTTTGGAATGTACTTGTGAGACAGTTTGAGGGCCATTTCGAGGCCCATTCGATAGGAATCCTCATCGTCGACGACGAGGATACGCAATAGGGACGAGCCGGGAGTCGAAGTCATTCTCTTCAATATCTAGGAATGGATGGGCAGAACGCTTTTGATAGTAGGTTAATTTATGGGAAAATTCAAGACTTCTCTGTGGATTATTTAATTCATCCTGTTTGATGGGCTGTCGTTCAAGCGTATTTCAATCCACTTACTGAAAATGCGGAAGGCGGAATAACCTCCGTTGGAAAGCAAGATGATTAATGAAAGGCAAGAGATTCGAAATCAAATTGGATGAAACCCAAAGACCTGCTGCACGTGAAGAACATTTTCTTCGATGCTGTAGAGCCTGGCGGGAAACAAGGAAATCAATATGATGCGAAAGAGTCAGTGAGAGAAAACGTCCGTCCGCCGCGACAATCCGGTACAAAAGTTCCGTCGTCCTTTATTTCTATTCATGTTCAAAGAACATCTTCGAGTGCTGGATACGTTTCAAGAGAGTCTTCGTTGACAACAAACAGGAACAATGCAGCGTCACCAAAAAATTGGAACGCAAGATATGATCATCCACTCGCGCAAACCCGCAACTCGTCACTTAGAGCACTTGATTGAAGTAACTCTTCATTGAAAGCCACATACATATGTTAATGACGGGACTTCTTGGTTGGTTGCATTTCACTCTTTGAATTCTTATTATACTTTCCCAATGAAGTGTTTTGTCCAAAAAGACCCCTGGAATTTAACTCAATGGCGGTAAAAAACCCAAATCCGGTTCAGCCGACTCCCGCCTCGAAAGACGCCGCGCGACAATGTCTGTTGCTTGCAGACAAACATCTTAAAGAATTGAATTTCAAACTCTGCAAGGAGCAATTACTGAAAGCAAAGGAATTAGATCCTACCAATCCGTACATCTATGCGTTTGAGGATCGAATAGTCTATTTTGAACAGCAGGAAAAGAAAAAGGTCGAACCAAAGGCGGCCAAGCCTGTGGTTCTCGAGCAAGTTCAGGAGGCTGTAGCCAAAAATCAATCAGGTGCTGAAGGAGGAAAAGGGGCGTCGGAACAGCTCTCTGATGAAGATCAGCGGAAGAAAGAGGCTGAGACGCGATCTGCTGGTGAAGATCAGCGACGGAGAGAACTGGAAGCTCGTGTAGCGGCTGAAGAACGGAAACGAAAGGAATTGGAGGCGAAAATTGCGGCAGAAGAGAGAAAACGTGTTGAGGCGGAAAAACATCACAAACCTGCACACCACGATTCCTCCGAGGATCAAATTCGAAGAGAAATTGAAATAAGAGTGGCGGAAGAACGAAAGAAACAGGATGCGGATTTGTGGGCTTCCACTGAAGCCCGCCTTGTGGAAGAACGGAGACGTCAGGAAGACGATCTACGTGCCGCGGTAGAAGCTCGCATAAAAGAGGAGCGTATCAAGAAAGAAATGGAATCGCGGTTCCTTGATGAGCGGATGAAAAAAGAGGCGGAAATTCGGGCAGCCGTCGAAATCCGCATGTCCGAGGAACGACTGAAAAAGGAAATGGAGGAACGTATTTTCCACGACCGCCGCAAGCAGGAAATCGAGATGCGTGCGGAAATGGAAATGAAATTCGCAGAGGAGCAGAGGAAGCGGGATTTGGAATCCAAAGCGACAATGGAAGCCCGGATCGCCGAAGAGAAGTTGAAACAAGAGGTCGAAGCACGTTCCCTGGAGGAGCAGCGACGCAAGGAAGCAGAAACACGTGCCGCCGAGGAACGCAAGAAGGCAGAGGAAATGCGGCGACAACTGGAGGAATTGACTCAGGCACTCGAACAGGAAAAGAAAGCTCGCGAGGAAATCACCACAAAAAATCTTCAAAATGCCGTAAAACAGCTTCGTGCTTCGTTGGAGGTTGCATGGGTCAATGGTTCTCCCAAAGAGGAAGTCGGTCATTCCCTGCACGATATCGCGGTTTCTCTTTCCATTCCTCCAGAAGTGGAGCAGTCGATTCAACGCGAAGTGAAACTCGAGATGTACAGCCGGGCTGTCAAGGAAGTCATTTCGAAACGGAAGCTTCTGAGAAATTCCTCCTCCACCCTGGAATGGATCAGAAAGGTCTACCAGGTGAGTGTTTCGGAGTACTTGGAGAACGAATCAAAATTCCTCCTGGACCTTGTTGCAGATCAGTACAAAGGGACAGTACTGTTTGTGTCCAAGTCAATTGGGACGAAGGAAGATTTGACGCCGCGTTTGAAATCGTCCGGCTTTGCAGTTGTCCAATCACAAACACCTGATTCAGCGCTCGAAAAGATCGAGAAGGTCAATCCAAACGTGATTCTTTGCGACTCGGAGTTTCCGGAAGGCGGATTGAGCGGAATGAGATTCCTTCACGTCATTCGGGCTAGTTCGAAATTCAATTTTGTCCCCTTCATTTTTCTGGCGGAGCCTGGGGATGTTGGGCAATTGCAGTCATCAGAACTCAAGCCCAACGAGGGATTCGTGAAAAAGCCGATTGACTGGGAAGAGCTGACAAGTCGTATCAACGAGAAATTACAGCATTTCAGAGAGTATATTTCATCAATGACGTAACAGCCGACGGAGTCCGCGGCATCAGCCGTTCTCCTGTATTAAGGCTGCAATTAAAAGGACGAGACGTATGAGCAAAACAGTTCTGCTGGTCGAAGATGACGAAGACAATCGTGATCTTGTGGTATTTGTTGTTGCGCGCAGTCGACTCGACATAGAGCTCGAAATTGCAGAAAACGGCCAGGAGGCTTTGGATAAAGCGTTTGCAAAACCTCCGCATTTGATCCTTATGGATATGCAAATGCCTGTTATGGACGGTTGGCATGCCGTCCCAATTCTAAAAGCGGACGACAGAACCAAAGAGATACCTATCATCGCATTTACGGCACAGGCCAAAAGCGAAGACAAGGCGCGAACAAAGGAAATCGGGTGTGTTGAACACTACTCGAAGCCGATGGATCCCGAAGAATTGCTCGGGCTGATACAGCGGTATCTTAAATTGTGACGATGTCTTGGTTCTGGGCCAAGAGTGTCGATGAGAACTCCACGATTACACTGAGAGAGTCTATGAGGATGTTATGATCAAGTCAAGGCTATATTGGAGAGTGCTAGCGAATTTTGCGCTGCTGCTGGTCATACTGACTGCGATGACTGTCCTGACGTTGAATATTCTTTCGCAAATTGAGAAGAACTTCATACTTGCCAGGGCGGATAGCAAGTCGCTGAATGACATCGAAGATGCAAGGCAATACTTTAACGAAGTTACTTCTGCCGCAAGTGATTACGCGTTGACGTCATCACCGAAATCAAAGGCGATGTACATTACAGGATGGAAGGAACTCGAATTTGCGCTCGGTCCGTTATCGGAAGATTTCAACGATAGTTCTGCAGTTCGGGACGTCCGGCAATTCCGGTCTCTGTTCGAAAGTTGGATGCAATTTGTGGGGGACCGATTGATTGCGATCGGCGATATTCCACGCACACCCGAAAATGCAAAAATCATTCAGGATTCAGCCAAAGTTGCCATCCAAACGGAACTGCAGATAGGATACCTGACCACGGCCCGGAGATTGATGCATGATCTTTACGCTCAAAAGATCTCGTCGTTGCCTCAAAATATCTCAACGGCAACGATCCAAAGCAGTGACCTGAGAAAGTTCATCACACTCGTCAATGTATTACTTGCCGTGTTTGCCCTCGCCCTTGGCTTCGTCTTGACGCGTTCGATTACGATTCCCGTTCGTCTGCTCAAACAGGGGACACAGAACATTATGGCGGGCGTCTTTGAACCCATCGTTTTAAGGAGGACGGATGAATTAGGCGAGCTCGCAGCAAACTTTAATGCGATGTCCAAAGAACTCGGAAACAATTACAATCGACTCAAAGCGTATTCCGAGCTTGTTACCACACTCAATTCGTTGAAGTCACTCGAAGACATAAAGAGACAAAGTCTACAGATTCTCTGCGAAAACACTCACGCTTCGGTCGGTGCCCTCTACCTGGTGAGCAAAGAGAATAATGCGCTGGAATTGGTTGAAGGATACGCGTTGAAACAAGGCGGGGACAGGCAAAAATCCTATTCGATGGGCGAAGGAATTCCAGGTCAATGCGCCGCCGAGGAAAAAGTTCTCGAATTAGAATCGATTCCTTCCAATTCCGGGTTCTCCATTGACACCGGGCTCGTAGACCTGATTCCAGCGTATGTCATGGCGGTTCCGATTCTCTTCCAGGAACGGATTTTGGGAGTACTGGTTCTCGGGTCCATGCAGAAATTTGGAGCGCTGGAAAAGGAAATTATCAACAATTCGGTACCACAGCTGAGCGTCGGTATCACCAACGCCATCAACGACGATGCGACTAGGAAGCTCTCTCTTGAGATCGCCCGACGCAATGAGGAACTGAATTCGAAAAATGAAGAACTTGAAAAAGCATATCGCGTAAAATCCGATTTCCTTTCGAGCATGTCCCATGAACTGCGCACGCCGTTGAATTCCATCATTGGTTTCAGTTCAGTCCTCCTTGGTCCGACCGGAGATCCCCTGACTCCTGATCAACGCATGGCGCTTGGGAAGGTTCTCAAGAATGGTCAACACCTTCTTCAACTCATCAATGACATCCTTGATCTCTCCAAGATTGAATCCGGGCGAATGACACTGAACGTGGAAAGCGACGATGCTATTTCTGTTGTCTCAAGCTGCACCATGATCGTTGAGCCGCTCATCAAACAAAAGGGCCTGCAGCTCACTCAGGATATTCAGCCCAATCTCCCCACGTTGGTCACGGATATTGTCAAGATTCGTCAGATCATCGTGAATCTGTTGAGCAACGCGACGAAATTCACTGAAAAAGGAGAAATCAACGTTCGAGTGCGGGAAAACAATGGTCTGATTTCCTTTTCTGTCAAAGATTCCGGCATTGGAATTGAAAAAAAGAACTTCAATCTTGTCTTCGAGGAATTTCAACAGGTTGACAATAGCAGCACCCGCAAATATAAAGGGACAGGGTTAGGTTTGCCGATAGCACGAAAGTTGGCGCGTTTGCTTGGTGGCGACTTAACGGTTGATAGCGAATATGGTAAAGGTTCCACTTTCACACTGACGATACCTCCTTCGCAGCCACAGCAATCGCAAGTCACTCCTCCAAAGGTTGTACCTAGAAAACCCGAAGTGGTACTCCAACCAGTCATCGAACGTTCGATCCAAAAAGGATCAACAGCACCATCAAAAGGAATTCAGATCTTAAGCATCGATGATGATCCGGATGTCATTGAGATCTTGCGCAAATATCTTGTTCCGGAAGGTTATACCGTTGTTGGTGCACTTTCCGGCGATGAGGGAATCGAAATTGCCGCCAAAATAAAACCTGCATTGATTACCCTCGATATTATGATGCCGAAGAAAGACGGATGGCAAGTGCTGCGAGAGTTGAAGAACAACAATGCCACCAAGGATATCCCGGTCGTTATTCACTCCGTTGTGGATAACAAGCCGCTGGCTCTTTCACTGGGCGCAACGGATGTCATTACGAAGCCGACGGAACCCAAACGACTCTTGACGCTCGTGAAGCAGTATTGCCGAACAGCCGACCAATTTATCCTGATTGTTGACGACCATGAGGACTTTGCCCTGGCATTCCAGGCATTACTCAGCCAGGATGGTTTCAATGTGAAAGTCGCAACCGGTGGAAGAGAAGCCCTCGAAGTTTTGAAGTCATCCACGCCTGCACTCATTCTGCTCGACCTTGTTATGCCGGGCATGGATGGATTTGAAGTTGTTCAGCAATTGCAGGAAAACGAACAGTGGAAGAAGATTCCGGTGGTTATTCTTTCCGGAAAAGAACTGACAGAAGACGATCAACGAAGACTGGACACGCATATTGCTCAGTTTCTCAAGAAAGACGCGTTCTCGACAACTGAGATTTCAAAGACTATCAAAAAAATTCTTCATTCAGTTTAACAAACCCTGAAAAACGATGAATGACGCAGAGCCAACAATCCTTGTAGTCGATGATACGGAGGATAATCTTGATCTTCTGGAATTCGCGTTGAAAAGGAAACCCATAAAGATGTTAAGGGCGTCCAGCGGCATGGCGTGTTTGGTTCTGGCAAAAGAACACAAGCCGGACCTTATTTTGCTTGATATCCAGATGCCTGAAATGGACGGATTTGAGACTCTCAAACGATTGCGGGCGAATCCGGAGACCGGAAAAATTCCAGTAATCTTCCTTACCGCACAGAAAAAAGACCCGGAAAGCATTGCCAAAGGCCTCGCCCTTGGAGCAGACCAGTATTTGACGAAACCGATCGATACGGAAGAGCTTCTTGTAAGAACCAAGATGCTTATCTCGTTGAAGAAGGCGGAAGCAGAACTTGAGCGGATGCGGGCCGATTTCATGGCAATGCTTGTCCACGACTTGAGAAGTCCAATGATAGGAATAAAAAATGTCCTCGAGTTGCTCCAGGAATCGGACAAATCCGCCCCCTTGAGTCAGGATTATTTTGAGTTGATCAATTCTGCGCAAATGTCAGCCAACAGGTTGCTGGAACTCGTAAGCGATCTACTCGACGTCTCAAAATATGAAGCCGGAAACATAGCATTTGACAAGGCTTCTGTTCCCGTGTCGCGATTCATCGACCCCATTATAAGACAAATGGATGTGCAGTTTCGACAGAGAAATGTGACCCTGGCGAAGTCCTACTCGGACGACCTGCCCAACGTGTTCGTCGACGCACAGAAAACCGAGCAAGTTATGATGAATTTTCTGAGTAACGCTCTGAAATTTACGAAGAACGGCGGCACGATTGGAATAGAAGCGGAGCCGACAACTGAAAAGATACACACCGAGCACGAGGATTTGAATCGACGATTTGTTCGAATTGAAATATCCGACAACGGCGTCGGGATATCCCAGGAAGAAATTTCCATGCTCTTCAAACGATACAAACAGGTTTCGTCAGCGCGCACGACGAAGCAAAAAGGAACGGGGCTTGGACTAGTCATCTGCAAACTCATCGTCGAAGCACAGGGTGGAACGGTCGCCGTCCAAAGCGAAATCGGCAAAGGATCAACGTTCAGTTTCACTCTCCCGGTGGCCGAGGAATAACAACACATAACATCTAAACGAGGATCTCATGAATGACAAAATCCTAGTGGTCGATGACGAAGAAAGTCTTCGTCTCACCATGAAGCTTAAACTAAAAGCTGCCGGCTTCGAAGTCGAAGTTGCAGAGGATGGTGAAGCCGCCATTGAAAAATTAAGGGGCCAGAAATTTGATGCCGTGCTTCTGGACATCAACATGCCACGCATGAGCGGCATCGAAGCCTTGGGGATTATCCGCCAGCAATTTCCTCAGACTGAAGCGATCATGCTTACCGGATTTGCGGATTTTTCGACGGCTATTGAATGCCTGAAGAATGGCGCCCGGGACTACCTTGTGAAGCCAATCGATACAACGGAACTGATCACGAGGTTGAAATCTTTGCTCAGGTCGAAGTCCTCTGAGCAGGCTCTCTTCGAAGTGCAGCGACAGTACTCATCGATCTTTCTTAACGATATGTTGGGACCATTGAAGGAAATGCGGAGCTCACTTGAGAAGGTTCTCAAGCTCAAAGGAAAATCAGAGACCGCGCAACGGGAAAAACTCATCGAGGACGTTCACGATCGGTGCGACAAAATGGCGAAGGAAATCCAATTGTTGCTGGATTTCTCGCATACGGAAATCGAAAAGAAGACGTCTGAGGGCGTATCAATCAATACGACGGAGCTGGCAGAGCGGTTGAAACAACTGAGAGAGAAAATTAAGTAGGAGGAGTTTCGATGGGGTGTGCAATGATTGTCCGGGAAAGTTCGGTGCTCGAAAATGAGAGACCGATACAGCAAAGTCAGGCGGGATGAACGTGAACCAAAAAGATATTATCCGGTATCAATATAAGTTCGAGTTTGAACGCTCTCCGGAAATCAATTTCGATGTGGATCTTGATGCCAATTCGCTTGTCCTCGTGGGCGAAGACAATGCTCCAAGGCCGGATTGGACCAAACTTAAGTTCAACCAATGCGAAAATTGTCCGCTGTCCAGCGACGTCGAGTATTGTCCTGTGGCAGTGAATCTTGCAAGGATTGTGGAAAAATTTAGGGACGACGTCTCATTTGAATCAACAGTTGTTACGGTGAAGACGAAAGAGCGCACGTTTGTCAAGAAAACGACCCTGCAAAAGGGGATCGCATCCATCATCGGATTGTTCATGACGACAAGTAACTGCCCGATCATGGACAAGCTACGCCCCATGGCTCGTTTTCACCTTCCTTTTGCCACATCCGTTGAGACATTTTTCCGCTCAATATCGACGTACTTGACGGCACAGTTCCTCCTCTCCCGCAAAGGCAAAGAACCGGATTGGACGCTGGCCAAACTTCTTGACTATTACAAAGCCATCAACACAGTCAACAAAGGAATGTCCAACCGCCTTGCCAAGGCATCCGAACGGGATGCGAATGTCAATGCAGTCGTCATTCTCCATTCCTTTGGTGATGGTATTTCGTATTTCATCCAGGATGGACTCGAAGAAATTGAGCCGATGTTTTCAGTCTTCTTTGAGAACGAAGAAAATCCCATCCAAGGAACGGCAAACCCTCCTCATTGACGCATCCTCCCTTTCCCTGAAATACTCTATCTGTTATGTATCCAGGATAGGCGGCAATTCATCGGCCATCACAATTACTTTTGCATTTGTTGAACCATCGGGCTTCTTGGTTGCTTCAATACCCTTCGAACGTGGCAACTGTCAAGAATTTTGATCGAAACGTTTTCGATGGGCTACCATGGCGCTGAACGTGGATCGGTGCACCGAATTTTATTATCTTGATCGAAAGAAAGGGAAGGTTATGCTACAACTTGCGATTGATGCTGCACTCGAGGCAGGCAGATTTCTATCAATGAATATCGGAAAAATCAAACACATTGAGCACAAGCAGGGAGAAGAACGGAACCTCGTTACGGAAATCGACAAGAAGTCTGAACAACTTATTATCGAAAAAATCAAGAAGCGTTTTCCTCAACACGATTTCCTCGGTGAAGAGTCGGGGGGTCACAAGGCCGTCTCAGATTACAAATGGATTATCGACCCTCTTGACGGTACGACAAACTACACGCACGGACTTCGTATTTTCTGTACGTCGATAGGACTCGAATTCAAAGGCGAAATGATTCTCGGCGTGATTTACGATCCGAGCTCGGATGAGCTCTTCACTGCCGAGAAGAACAAAGGGGCGTACCTCAACAATCGCAAGATCCAGGTCTCTCGTACTGAAAGACTCATGGAGAGTCTCATTGTTACAGGATTCCCGTACGACATCAAGGTGAATCCACACAATGCAGTACAACATTTCTCGAACGTCCTCATGGAAACTCAGGCGGTCCGACGACTCGGATCGGCGGCACTCGATCTCTCCTATGTTGCGTGCGGCAGATTCGATGGATTCTGGGAAGTCACTCTCAATCCGTGGGATATGGCTGCGGGAGTACTGATTCTTCAGGAGGCAGGAGGTAAGTTCACAAATTTCAAAGGGTTCCCCTCCGACATTTACACACCGAACGTGTTGGCCACAAATGGAATCATACACAATCAGCTCGTAGAAGTTCTCAGGAAAGGAATGGCGGGGTAAGAATTACAGTAAACCCCAGTTGCCTCTTTACGGGAGGCAACAACATCCAAACGTCCAGTTGTAGATTCGAACCGAGCTTCAAGCTCGTGCAGCACCTTCACATTTTCTTAACCAGGTCCAATCCCACCAGCGCGAACATCAAAAGCATGAGGATGGCAAAGCTCGAAACGAGTGCAAGATAACCCAGCCGCTCCTTTGTGAGCTTTCTGTCCAGTTCCCTTACAACAAGCGTTTTGACCGAAATATCTCCAGTTATTGTTACTTGCGAAGCAATTCGGAGACTTGGAGTCACTTTGTACTTGGCCAGGAAGCGTCCTTCCAATGCTTTTGCTTCTTCGTCCGTACGACTGTTGACCCCTTTGCCGTCGATTTCTACAATATCTGAAGAGGAAAAGATTTTTATCGGTCCAAGACTGAGGTTGAAATGAAACACACGCTGGAACGTCTTATATAGCGGTATCCCCGACTGCAATGCTAATTCTCGCAGATTCGTGCCCGGCAATGCATCCAATGTTTTCCGTTCATCAACAAAATTAATCGAAGCCATGAGTACACAAACTCCAATAGTTGTTCGTTGGTATAGTTACAATCTCAATTTGGTTCGGTGTCTTTCGGCGAACGATGCGTTCTCGAATACGAGCAAGAATCGTCGTAACTCAGGCCTTCCATTCTCTGATTCCGTGACTATCAACAATGTCCAGGATCAGGGGTCTTGAGACCGGCTTCCTCGAGGAAACGTGAAATGCTTTAGCAATTCGCATGCGGGCAGTTTCCAGAACAGATTCCCGATCGGTATAAAACACGGCAAGAGAATCCCCGGCTGAGACTTCATCACCGACTTTTTGGTTCAGCTTAATTCCCGCTTTTGGATCAATGCTGTCGTCGATTTTCTCCCGGCTTGCACCGAGGCTGATGCCAGCAAGTCCCAACTCAAGAGAATCAATCTCGGACACATATCCGTTTTCAGAAGAGTGCACTTCGAGACAGAATTTTGGTTGTGGTTGACGGTATTCGAAGTTTTCAATCATTGAAACATCACCTTCCTGCGCTTTCACAAGGTCCAAGAACTTGTTGTACGCCCTGCCGTCCCGGATAGCCCCTTTGCTCTTTTCAACCCCCTCTTCAATCGAGTCCGCCTTTTTGCCGAGCATAATCATCGCTCCGGAAAGGAGGTGGGTCACCTCCATAAGGTCCGATGAGCCATCGCCTCTCCCCCGATTATTGCGAAGACATTCCACGCATTCCATGACTTCGAGCCAGTTGCCTATGGTAATACCGAGGGGTTGATTCATATCGGTGATAAACCCTAACGTTTCTTTCCCGAACTGAGTTCCGATTTTGACCAATGTTTGAGCGAGCTTCCGGGAAAGGTCACGCGTTTGCATGAACGCCCCACGCCCAGTTTTTACGTCAAGGACAAGAGCATCAATTCCTTCCGCCAGTTTCTTGCTCATAATACTGCCGGCAATCAGCGGGATACATTCCACCGTTGCTGTGACATCGCGCAGTGCATACATCTTCTTATCAGCGGGCGCTATTTCTTTCGTTTGACCGATCATAACGACGCCGATTTCTTTGATCACCCGCTTGTATTCGGCGATGGTAAGGTCTGTCCGGAACCCCGGAATGGATTCAAGTTTGTCGAGCGTTCCTCCGGTATGACCCAATCCACGGCCGGAAATCATGGGAACAGGTACGCCGCATGAGGCAACGATCGGCGCGAGAATGAGCGAGACTTTGTCGCCCACTCCACCCGTTGAATGCTTGTCGACTTTGAGGCCCGGAATGGAAGACAAGTCCACAATCTCCCCCGAATGCAGCATGAGGTTCGTGAATGTGAAGGTTTCCTCTTCGTTCATTCCTTTAAAATAGCAGGCCATAAGGAAGGCGGACATCTGGTAGTCCGGGACACTCCCCTTCACATAGCCAGAAAGAAGAAACTGAAATTCTTCTTCTGTCAGTGTCTGCCCTTCACGTTTCTTGCGTATCAGTTCAACGATATTCATAAGGCATATACAAATTTGGTGAACGTTATGCCGAGAATCCGGAAATCCTCTGAATCTTCCCGAGTTTCTCACCAAGGAAGCGCTCTCCGACTTCTGCGAATTTATGCGGAATGTCGCTCACGAAAAACTGTATGTTTGGCTTAAGCGGACTGTGGTTACGCATGTCTCGTTCCTCAAGAAGGCGAACCGCTGCCAGTGCAGTTTCCTCTCCGGAATCAATCAAGGTGACGGACTTGTGAAGGACGGAGTCAATGACGTCCCTCAAAATCGGGTAATGTGTGCAACCCAGAATCAAGGTGTCGATCTTTTCCAGCGTCAACGGAAACAAATATTCCTTTGCCACGAGTTCCGTTGCCGGGTGAGAAGTCCAACCTTCTTCGGCAAGGGGGACGAAGAGCGGGCATGCCTGGCTAAACACGTGGATGTCCGGATTCATCTGGCGTATAGCATTGGTATAAGCATTGCTAAGAACCGTCCCCAATGTTCCGATCACAGCGATCCTATTTTTTTTCGTCGCACGCACAGCCGCTTCGGCTCCGGGAATAATAACGCCCAACACCGGCACCTTTGCATGTTTTTGTACAACGTCGAGCGCCACTGCCGAGACGGTGTTACAGGCAATAATGATAAACTTGACATCGTGTCTCAACAATTCATCCGTATCCTGAACGGCATATTCACGTACTACCTGGGCAGACTTTGGTCCGTATGGTACCCGGGCGGTGTCACCAAAATACACCAGATTCTCGTGGGGGAGATGTTTCGTCAATGCCCGAACGACGGTGAGCCCGCCAATACCCGAATCAAAAACGCCAATGGGTCGACTGTTACTCATGTCGCATCGGCGCCTGCAAGTTCGAGGTCGAAGAACACTTTCATGGTTTCCATGATCTCGTTCTTAATCAATTCTTTTTGCCGCACGTCTTCAATTCGCTTTCCAAATCGATCCAGCACGTAAAATGTATCGACAATTCCATCCACACGCGTGGCAATTTTCGCGAATGTAATATTGAGACCGAGGTTGGAAATAGTTTCCGTGATACGATGGAGAAAACCAATCTTGTCGGCTGCGAACACGTCGATAATGGTGAACCGTGGATGGTCTTCGAATTCCACGTCATACCGTATGTTGGGATTCAGCGCGTGAGTCCGGCGTTTCCATTTCAGTCTGTGTCGTTCCAGAAGCTGATGAACATCGGTATTGGCCAGAAACACATCCTGCATCTCCGATTGAATCCTTAATCCCTGCTGCTCAGTAAGGACCGATGAGGTAACGATGTTGACAACACGGAATTTATCGATGATAATGCCGTCATTTCGCGTAAAAATGTGTGCGTCGAAAATGTTTGCATCGTTCGCAGTCAATACTGCACAACAATGCGAAAGTGCATACGGTGCATCCGGGGCAAGTAACGTAACCTCGGTAAAGTTATCCCGATGCCGGATGATGGTCCGAACCGGATCGTGCGCCTGGATCGCCAGAATGTGTTCGGATATCTCTGAGGAATCAAACGCCAGAAGGTACTCCGTACTTTCGATCCTCTCCAGGTGGTCTTGTGCAACATCGTGCTCAACGTGTTGAGCAAGAGCAGGAAGAAGGATTGACATCTGGCGTGCTCGTTCTTGCTGCGCCTGTGCCCGCACTTCTTCACTTGATTGTCGTTGTGTGAGAACGTCAAGTGTCCTGCGATAGAGATCGGTGAGCAACATTTCTTTCCATTGCGTCCAGACGTTTTTGTTTACCGCAGAAAGATCGGCATAGGTAAGGATGAACAGAAGGTTAAGTTGTTCGACATTTTCAAATCGGCTGGCAAAATCAATTGCTGTCTGTGGATCATTCAAGTTTCGACGAAAGGCAACCTGCTCCATCGACAAGTGATGCCGGATCAGAAAACCAACGTTCATCAGCGCATCGGAGTATTGAAGGCGCTGAAGTATGTTTGTGGCCATTTCGACGCCAACGATTTCATGATCCCCGATTCTCTGTGGCTTGGCAATGTCGTGGAACAGGCACGCAAGATAGAGGACGTCCCGATGGACGAGAGTGCGGTAGACTTCTCCGAAGATCGACGAAATATGCTGCAACGATTCCGCATTGTCGATCACTCTGAGCGTATGTTCGTCGGCAGTATAATAGTGATACATGTTGTGCTGAAAGAAGGCCACCATAGGCTTCCACTCGGGAATCCAGCGTTCGAGGATTCCCAGATCATTCATTTGATGAAGGCATTTTCCCAAACCTTCGGGTTGGTGCAGCAGTCTCCTGAAAAGGTCCGTTTCACGAGTTGATCGCAACGGTGTCAATGTCCCGCGAAGATGATGAATTCGATCCTCAAGCTGGAACGAGAAATCGATACGATGTTCGTTACCCAACACGAACGCTCTGAGGACGATTTCATTCGTAAGCGATAATCGTTGGTTTCGGAGATTGAGCTTTCGGTTTATGATTGCAAAGCTCTCATCCAAGACTTGAGGTTTTACGTGCGGAGACTTGTGGACTACCAGATCTTTTGCCCGTATGATGTTGCGTTGTGCAATTTGTGCCGCTGAACGGGCAGCGATATAGTAATCCTGCATGAACCTTTCGGCGTTCGACCGGGCCTTGGACGCGTGGTACTTCAAGCCTGTCGCGACAATTGGTTGGAATGAGAATTCAAGCGTATCGTGATGAGACTGCGACTTCAGGTGCATTTCATTTCTGGTACGGAGCAAAAAATCAAAAGCACGTATTGCTTTTTTCACTATTTCGGACCCCAAGAGGCGCTGCAGACGTTTCGAGCGTAACAAGGATACGATCGCCGGTTGTTCATCGGAGGTAGAAATCCCGATCTCACCGAGTCCCCTCATCAACCAGAGCAACGTGTGTAAATCCCTCAATCCGCCGGCACTGTTCTTAATATTGGGCTCCAAAAGCGTTGTGGAATCGCCATATTTTTGATGTCTCAATGTGGTAAGCTCGTCCACGCGGGCAACAAACGATGCTTTGTCGGATTGGCGAAGTTTGGTTGACACCATGGAACTAAACTTCCGGAATGTTAATCGATTACCGCAGATAAACCGAGATTCCAGGAGCGAAAGCCACGTTTCGAGTTCGCCATCGGAGAATTCAAGACACTCCTGGATGGTTCTGTAGCTGTGCCCAATGTCCAGTCCTACGTCGAGAAGTGCGTGGAGGAATTCTTCGGTTGCCGCCGTTGCCTCTTTCTTAGCCCGATCATCATTGACGAGGATCATAACATCCACGTCGGAGGAGAAACAGAGTTCGCGTCTCCCATATCCACCAAGCGCGACGACGGTAAGGTATGCAGCGTTCTCAGACTGCAGCGTTCCAAAAATACCGCCGACAAGAGTATCGAGTCTTTCCGTTAGAGCAAAAGCTGTGCGTATCCCGCCGACTCCGCGTTCATGACGCCGCACTATTTCGTCAAATGTCCGTCGGGACTTACCCGAGATGTCTGTGGGGCTGCGCATTGGATCCGTGTTTGGCGTGTAATTTGTGAGTCAATATAGCGAAAGGTGCGGGAGTTTCAAAGACAGGCGGGGTGAAGACGAAATCGGTTTTCTTATTCCAGCACGCTTACCTCCATTCCCATGACCAGTTCACCCGATTTCTGTTCGTTGATGAGATTCTGACCGAAGAACACATCGTGATTGTTCCCTTTGCGATACGTCGAAAGCGTCGTCAGAGGTTCTGTTCCTTTCGTTCCGGTCATCTGGTCGACTGTTGGAACTGTACACCGCGCACACGGTTTGCTCACCTCGAATGTCAATGTCCCAACCGAAATGCGTTTCCATCGATCTTCAGCATACGGATCACATCCACTGACAACAAGGTTTGGCCTGAACCTATTCATGGGGATGGGGAGATCAAGCCGTCCGTTCAGGTCGCGGAGCGATGCGCTCGAAATCAGCAATACAGGAAAGGCATCCGCGAAACCGACCTGGTCCTCATGCCTTGAATATTTAACGTCCACCGATCGGCTGAACGTTTCACCAATTGTCACCAAACGGGAATTGGTTTGAAGAAATTCCGTAAACCAGCGCGCAGCTTCGTCGCCACAATCCTCCGATTCACAAAGGTCATCCCAGATCCTTACCGGCCGCGCAGACTTGGTTTTTGAGCGCCGTGGTATCTCGATGGTTTCAGAGTGGGGAGCTTTTACTATCAGGCTGTCGTCTGTTAAGGACGGCTCGATGAGAGCCATTTTTGGAATGGTGCGCTGACTGAAGAAGGACCCGTTGTCATCAACAACCATCCAACGCCGATCATTCTTGAGACCGAAGGGAGTCAGTTCAGCCCGGGTCAGGGATATCCCCCTGCAAGATTTGATGGGATAGATATTGATCTGGGTGAGTTCGATCACGAGCCGGTCTCGGAATCAACCGCAAATCATTTCAACAGTTCTCTCTGGGTTGAAATTTTCATACTCATGCTGAACGGCCCTTGAGGGGTCACCATGTCCATAGATTGAGTCATCGCCATCGTGCTCATGATCTCTTTGCCCAAAGTTTCGGAAAAGTATATATTTCCTTTACCGCTCCCCTTGAGCGAGCCGGTGCCCTCGCCCAGTTCGCCGACCATATCCATGGTCCGCTCCAATACCTTTACATCGGTACTCAGCACTTTGTCCGAGCCCGTCAATTTTGTGGTGTACTTTATGGTCGATGTGATGGTACCCATTTGTGTAGGTTGGGAAAATGCTGAAGAATCCCGCCAGGGTTCGTTCATCCTGACGGGGCCGACAGGATAGCTTGCCTGAGTCATCAGTTGTTGACGAAGGATTCCCACGGACTGCTTTGTGGCAGCATCAACAGTGTCGCTTAGAGGGCGGGCATCCAGTACTTTTCCTGTTGTTGCTACACTGATACGGACACGAAGACCAACGAGAGCCGCGGTCTGTGGATTGCTAAACGGCTGGCCGTTTAACGTTGTAGTGGCGGAGTCGATAGTCTGAATGATCTCAGCACTTCCATCAGCATTTACTTTGTCCACTTTTTGGGTCGTGTATGTTTCGTTAAAGACTTTCTGGCCGCCACCAGGCATCATTTCGGACGTCATATCATTATGTGTTGTCTCTTTGTAGCGGTTCAAATCGCCCACTTTGAACTTGTAAACAAGTTGTACTTCTTGAGCAGTCAGAATGGTCGTGCAGAGCGCAAGGGCACAACAGAGAAGTGTGGTAATGCGATTGGATTGGGATTTCATACGTGGTTCCGATCTTGGCAAGTGGACGTTGGTGTAATTCGTAATTGATGAGTATAGAAAACAGTCAACGGCTTTTAATCTTCATCCTTCCGTTGTTATGGTTGCAATCTTCGCGAACTCTGCACTGTTGAACGGCTTGCCCCTGTTGAGGCGAAGTTGATTGATCTCCATCTGGACCGTCGAAAAAAGTATCTCTCTCATCATATCAAATTCATCCTTCCGACTGCGAAAGCATGAGGTCTTGAGAGAGGTAAAGAATGGAGAATATGGTTTGAGCCATTGTTCTGCCGTCAACGCCTGAAATACCTGATATATTCCTTGTTTGATGCGCTGCAATTTCTCGGGAGTGAGTTCCGGTTCGGTGGCGGTGGAAGGAAACACCATCCTGAAACTCATGATTTTGTCTGCCGGATCAATGCGGATCAGGGAGATGAATTGATATAACGGGTGTGCGGGAAGCTTTTCAGTGTTGGACTTGAAGAGCTCTGAGATGTCAACTCCTTCGCCTCGCTTCAGCATATCGAGTTCGGAAGGCGCATGTGGCGACTCTGTGTCTTGAGAAGAGTTTTCATTTTTTCCTGCGGCATCGTCGGAAATATCAATCGCTTCTGAGGTAGTCTGACCTGAAGCAGTGCGTTCGGCCGCTTCTTTCTGAGCCTGGGCACGCTGCATCTTCTCCTGCCGTTCAAAGAGTTCCTGGCGTTTTGCGTCGTAGGGTTTGAAGAGGATTGCCGAACGCAGGAAGGGAATCATGTGCGCTATATCCAACACCTCTTTCTTGTCAGACAAAAGCTTCGTTGCAACTCCGATGATCGCGAGGATGACGACAAAAGGGATGATCGTATCTGCGTCGAACGAACTTATCAGATCAATCGTCATGGAGATGAAGGAATAGACGGATGCAATCAGTGCGAGTCCCGTGCACCAGGCGAATACACCAGCAAGGTAGATGAACGAATGGGGAAAACCCTGTTTGAGCCAGGATATCTTAAAGAATCGCAAGACCGCATAAAACAGTCCTGAGACAATGATTGCTGTCAGAAAATCTTCCATGTCCCGGTCATCATGAATGGTGAAGCGATTCCATCGTCGGTAGTCAACATTGGATTCACGGTAGGTCCAATCATCTTCTGAAATTGACAATGCATAACGATTGTCGATCTCACTGAGCAAGAGCCAATCACTCTTGAAGTAAGATCACCGCACATGAGAGGATGTGATTGGGGTTGATTTAGACGCGCGTTGCGCGGTTTGATTCCCGGGCTCACAGAACGCAAATTGGCGGAATCACCACGAGCTACGCGAAATCCAAAGAGTGTGACATTTACTTGATATGCCGCCGACTTCTTGCGAGTGCTCACGTGCCCGGATTACAACTTGAAACTGGCGACGGCACGATCCGTGGTATCGTAGGTCTTGAAGACTTTGACAAGCTGGGTAACGACAAACAGACTCTCCACCTTTTCTGTTACGTTCGCGAGCCGAAGATCTCCACCCTTATTACGCACTGAGGTCAGAGCGGCGATGAACGTCCCCAAACCTGTACTGCTAACATATCGCATGCCTTTAAGGTCGAGAACAATTTTATTGAAACCCTCTTCCAGCAAGCCGTAGATTCGGTCGCGCAGTTTGCCAGTATCTGGTTCCCCGGTAAGATTCCCTTTGACCGCCAATACCGCGACAGTACCAATCATTTTTTCACTGATGCTCATACCTGCTCTCCTTCGATGGCAAGAATTGTAAGGATGGATCGTAACGACGACTCTTCGTCCCAGAGCGGAAACATAAAATAATACGTCGTTTTTGCGGGATTGTCAACGAAACGATCCGAGAGCAACTGATCAGAAACGACTGATGTCTCTGCCGAAAACAAATGTTTTCATCCAGTCAAAGACGACAAGGATTTTGTTTTTGAGACTGACAAGTTTCGTAAGATACGCCGATCGCCAGAATATCCAGGTTGAAAACCCCCGTCCTTTCACCGCCGCGAGGTCCGCCAGTGCCCGGTTGCTTCCTACGTAGGCCAGCATGCCATAGTGGTGATAGTGAAACGGTGCAATGGATCTCCCAAGGAGTGAATACTTGAGCACTTTCGCCAGGTATCGTCCTTCTTGCTGTGCGACCTGGGAGGTGGCTGGAAATTCCATCGAATCGAATGCAGCGCAGTCGCCAAGAGCGTATAGCCCATCGGATCCTTGCACTCGAAACCATGCGTCGGTTATAAGGCGAAATGATTTGCTCTTTGGCAGAGATAGTGATTGCACAAGTCTGGTCGGACCAATGCCAGTCGACCAAACAAGAAGACCGTACGGCACAATGTCACCGTTCTTCAATACGATTGCATCAGTCTCCACTCGAGTCACGGGAGAGTTGGTTCTGACTTCGATCTGTTGTCGCCGGAAGAACCTTGCCGTGTAGTCACTGAGAACACCATCAAAAGTATTCAAGATTGATGGCCCGGCCTCAAGGATAGTTATTTTGACGTGCGGTATCAGCGGAGAATAAGGTTTCCTCAGGTCTTCCCGAATGAAATCGTGCATCTCGGCAGCAAACTCCACTCCTGTGGGCCCTCCGCCGACCACAACAAAATGGAGTAAGTGCTTACGACGGTCCTCAGAAAGTGCTGGCTGGGAAGCGCGTTCGAAACAATCAATGATACGCTCACGAATTGCGCGTGCATCGAGAAGTTCCTTCAAAAAGAGTGCGTGCTGCTCAACACCGGGGATATTGTATGTATTGTTGACCGCACCGACGGCGATCACAAGGATATCATACTCCAGGCGAAAAGGAACGTCGTCAATGATGCCGTTGCAGAAAATCTCTTTGTGGATGATGTCGACCTTCGTACATCTAGCCTGATAGTAACGAATTCCAGGAACGCCTCTTCGTATGGGTTCGATGATGCTTCGAAACTCAAGCGTCCCGACCGTCGTGCTCGGCAGCAAAGGCGTGAAAAGAAAGTGGTTTCTCGGGCTAATCACCGTCGTGTCAAAGGAGTCCCGGTTCAGGGACTTTAGAAGGCTAAACGCCGCGAATCCGGTACCAAGCACAAGGAGTTTGGGTTTTTGAAGACTCGACATTGAGTTCCTGTCTCTTGGAGAAGTTGGCAAATCAAACGTACAAATATATTCCAGGCATTCCAAAGACCATGGTTTCGCGGGCGACTTCTTTGTATAATTCCTTAAGATTCAATCGTCAAGTCAAAGTATGCTCATCACTGAACAAATTGCTTCGCTCAACGAGCCGGAGCTGACTCCGTACAAAACCCTCCGTCGAACCACGGAGCACGAACACGAGGGGATATTTGTGGCTGAAGGCGAAAAAGTTGTCGCCAGGCTTTTGGAAAGCAGTCTTCAAGTAGTGTCCGTGCTGACGACAGCGGAGTGGTTTGGAATGTATCAGAATCGGCTGGAGTCTCGGTCAGGCACTATCAAAGTTTTCGTGGGTGAGAAGACTTTGTTAAGCTCCATCGTCGGTTTCCACTTGCATCAGGGGATTATGGCCGTCGCGAGGATTCCGGAAACCCTTAACCTTGATACTATTGTCAGTCAATCAACACGTCCAAAACTTTTTGTTGCCATAGATGGAATAACGAATTCGGAAAACCTCGGAGTAATCGTTCGAAATTGCGTTGCGTTCGGCGTACAAGCACTCATTGTGGGCGAAACGTCAAGTAGTCCCTACTTGCGAAGGGCTGTGAGGAATTCCATGGGGACGATATTCAAACTGCCGGTGGCCCCAACCGTGAACCTCGTGGATACGATCAATAATTTGAAATCAAATTTCCTGATAGAAGTGATTGCCGCTCATCCAAGTGCGGAACAACGTTCACTGAGTTCACCTTCTCTAAGGAAGGATTGCTGCATTGTCTTCGGGAGCGAAGGATTTGGCATTTCCGAGAAGGTGCTTGCGGCGTGCAGCGAACAAGTTTCGATACGGATGATGTCAGGCGTGGACTCGCTCAATGTCGCGAGCGCAAGCGCTGTGTTCCTCTACGAAGTGATGCGTCAACGGAATGGACAATAATCTTTGACTCGCGAATGGATCCGGTCGTGGATCATTCACGGTTCGAGGCTGATCCGGCGTTCAGGGTTTCGGGGTAGGCGGGGGAAGCGTGCGGGCATGTACAACGGATTGGAACCCGTTCGTTTTGTGTGTGCTGTCGCAAAATGGTTTGTCGGAACTCTGTCCACAGCGGCAGAGTGAAATCGAGGTGCGACCGGCTAGGTCAAATTTGTTTCCTTCCATGTCAAACAACTCGAAGTCACCCTCGACGCGGATACTTCCATTATTCCTGATCGTAATCTTCGTGGCCATAAACGTTCTCCCTTAGAATCCGGTTCTATTGGGAGCCCGCGCTGGGATTCTTTTTGGTCAGAAAGCTCACGGATAGTTCTGTCGTCTCCCACGCCAACCTCAGAACTCCCGCACTATTTCCGGTCTTTTCCAGCGTGATTGTGAATTTCTCAACGGGATTCTTCAATAATTTTTTCGTCAAAGGAATGCGCACGAAATCAAGTTCCGGACTGTAAACAGTTCCCCATTGCCCCGTTTGTTTGTTGATAATCAGTTTCCATTGTTTGGCTGAGGGCATGGTGTAGAGGGTGTAAGCGCCTTTTGGTATTCTCTCTCCGCCTAGAATCAAATCTGTTTGAGTCACAAACGATGTCGCCTCGTTTGCACCTGTCCTCCACCATTTGTCAAAGGGAACCAGTCCTCCCATAATCTTCCGGCCGCGCATGGAAGGCCTTCCGTAGTTGACCGATATCTTCTTCCCGCCCAGGGAAATTTCGACGGAATCGCGAGGACTGAGAAGCGGTTGTTGTGAAAAACTCGTCCCGTAGAGACTCGCGATCAATATCAGAACCGTAGTGAGCGATAATGACGTCTTTAATCTCATGTCATTTAGAATAATTGTTTATCCAAGGGCGATCGTGACGTCGTTTATCTTAACCAAAAAAAGAATGTTGTGCAAGGCACGAGTAAATACAGGAGGACCATCCTATCACTTTGGCTGTGATGCTGAAGCCTCGAGATACGACTGGTAGGTATGGTCGTCGAAACAAACGACGATGACATTCAATGCCGTGTTTTCGTCAAGCTCGCCTTTAATTTCACGTACGGCAATCTTCGATGCGCGCTCGACGGGAAACCCGTAGACGCCGGTGCTGATGGAAGGAAATGCGATCGAGGTCAGATTGTGCTGGCGTGCAAGCCTGAATGAATTCCGATAACAACGTGCAAGGAATTCGTCCTCGTGTTCCCCGCCACCGTGCCAGACGGGGCCAACAGTGTGTATGACATAGTTCGCAGGAAGGTTGTATCCTTTGGTAATTTTGGCATCACCCGTTGCGCATCCACCCAGCGTGCGGCATTCTCTGAGAAGCTGTGGTCCGGCCGCACGATGGATTGCGCCGTCAACGCCACCGCCGCCGAGCAGAGAGGTGTTTGCGGCATTCACAATGGCATCAACTGCTTGCAACGTGATGTCTCCACGGAGTATTTGAATTCGATCGATCAATGAAAGGTGGAACGAACGTTCTGGATGGATATGTTTTAAACGTTAGACGGGTTCGAGCGGTCTGGCCACCATAATTCCCGTTTGCCGCTTATTGTATGCAAGGTAATCGGAAAGACTCTTCTCGCTTATCTGCACTTCTTTTCCGGCTAAGGGAGCGTGCATGAGGTGGAGTATCCCGTCTTGCCGAATGGCGATGCCTGTGTGCGAAGTGTCAATACCTTCGATGCTTGTGGTGATTCCGAGGATGTCTCCGTCGAGAATCTTCTTGGAAATTCCGGCGACGTGGTTTTTGGGGATATAGTACATCGTTCGCTTTGCCAGCTCTTTCTCGATTTCTTCAATCTGTTTCAGGACAGTCGCGCTTTCCCTGATCTGTCTATAGCTTTCGGGGTGCGTCGACATAAAATCGAGCTTCTTCACGAATGGAATCCCCCCAAGCTCTTTGGTGACGAGTTTCCAAACTCCCTTTTGTTCGTTGTCGTACAGGTAATCAGAAGTGTAGTGCAGACGACTCGGATAACCGTTGATGATGCCCCCACGGTATCGGATGAACTGAAGCTCTTTGCGGTAATCATCAAAAGTCATTTTGTTCTTCTTGATGCAACGGGCCATCACAAGTGCATTTTCGTAAAAGGTGACACAGTCGAGTCCGCGCATGTTCACAACGAGATGTTCTTCCCCTGACGCTTCAAGGACATTTTCTTTGTAGGGGGTGCCAAGGAATGTCTTTCCGACGTTGACAATAATTTCATTGATGGGCAGCATCTGCCAGTTCTTCGAGACGGCAAGTTCGAACTTTTTCTTGCAGAGGATTTCATCTTCATCCTGAGGTTGGATGAACCGTGTAAAGAGATCCTCTCGCAGCAGAGGCGTTGCTCCGGCAGCGAAGGTCAGTGACTGAAGGAAATTTCGCCGGTTCATCAGAATGGAGTACCCTCCAACTCAGGTGGTGGAGGTGGGAGCTGATCATCGCGGAAGCGGGTCAAATTCTCAAACCGGGCATACTGTTTAATAAACGATAGTTCCACGTTTCCAATGGGACCATTTCTTTGCTTTCCGATCATAATTTCCGCAAGTCCTTCGGTTGCTTTGCCACCTTCTTCCTGAATACCATATGCTTCCGGGCGATGGACAAAGAGAACAACGTCTGCATCCTGCTCGATGGCACCGGATTCTCTCAGGTCAGCGAGGACGGGTCGTTTATCACCGCGTGCCTCGACAGCACGATTCAACTGGGATAACGCAACCACCGGAATATTCAGCTCTTTTGCGAGAGCTTTCAAAGACCGTGAGATCGAAGAAATTTCCTGTTCGCGGCTCTGGGCATTCCGCGGTCCCTGCATCAGCTGCAAATAATCCACGATGATCATACCGATGCCGTGTTCTGCCTTTAACCGCCGGGCTTTCGCGCGGAGTTCAAGTACGGTCAACGCGGCAGTGTCGTCGATAAAAAATTTTGCTTTGTGGAGTCGGCCAACACTCATACTCAGTTTCTTCCATTCGTCCTCCGGCAAACGCCCCGTCCTTACCTTATGTGCATCCACACGTGCTTCTGCACAGATAAGCCGCATCACGAGTTGTTGGTTCGACATTTCCAGGCTGAAGAATCCTACCGGAATATCGTGCAGGACTGAAGCGTTTCGCGCCACCGAGAGAACAAAAGCAGTTTTGCCCTGGCTGGGGCGACCGGCAACGATGATGAGGTCGGAATTCTGGAATCCTCCCGTCAGGTTATCCAGGTCCGTGAACGCCGAAGGAACTCCCGTCACACCACTATGCTTTCCGTGGATGCTCTGGAGCATTTCCATGGTGCTGTACACGGCGTTCGACATGGAGACGAAGTTCTTCTTCATCCGCTGTTCGGAGATTGTAAAGATCTTTTGTTCAGCTTCGTCCAGTAATTCAAGAGCATCTTCGGTTTCGCTGAATGCCCGGCTAATGACCTCGGACGACGCTCCGATCAATCCCCGCATCAGCGCTTTTTCCAAGACGATGTGTGCGTGGTATTCAACGTTTGCGGCGCTCGCAACCTTCGTCGTAAAATCAGCGATCGTGTATTCGCCGCCCACCTTTTCAAGGTCTCCCCGTCGTTTCAATTCCTCTGTGAGTGTAATGAGATCGACAGGCTCGCTATGTTCGAAGAGATCGATCATTGCTTTGTAGATGAGCTGATGGGCAGGCTTGTAGAATGCAGTCTCATCAAGGATGGCGAGCACCTTTGCAATCGCTTCCTTCTCGAGCAGCATTGCTCCAAGGACGGCGGCTTCGACATCGACCGCCTGTGGGGGAACGCGTCCTTCTGTCGAAACGGGGGATCCCGCGTTGAAGTCAAATATTTTTCTTGGTTCTGCCATGACTATTCTCCGGATACAGTCGGCGGCAGTTCTTCCGCCGCGACTGTCAAAACTTATGGATCATCGGTGATATCAGCAGTCCGATTGCATACGTAACGGCGGCCTCTCCCAATCCAACGACCGTCATTTCGATTCCGCTCTTCATCCACGATCGGCCAGTGACAAGGACCTTGGATGCTCCAACGAGGAAATGGGCTGCGGTACTAATGATTGCCGAGTAGACCAA
>CAZOIM010000002.1:47933-59553 GCA_964579855.1 uncultured Ignavibacteriaceae bacterium
TGGATGCTCCAACGAGGAAATGGGCTGCGGTACTAATGATTGCCGAGTAGACCAATGCCGTGATTCCGCTTGCAAAGAAGAACGGAAGGATAGGGACAGAAGCGCCGATGGCCGTGCTGATTGTCGCACTGATAGCAGATTTCCAGGGATTCGGAAACGTTTGTTCTGAAAGCCCGAGTTCTTCGTGAGCGAGCGTTTTCAACATTTGTTCGGGCTGTTGAGCCAGGCGGTCGACCATCATTTTCGATTCCGAGGCGGAAAACCCTTTGAGCTGATAGAACAACTCCATCTCCTCTTTCTCTTCCTCCGGATGCTCCTGGAGCTCACGTCGTTCACGGTCCATCTCGGCCTCATTGACTTCCCGCTCGGATTTTGTTGCGAGGTATGCACCACTTCCCATAGAAAGGGCGGACGCAATCATCGCCGCAAAGCCGCTCAACAGTACAAACTCGCCGTTGACGCTTGTCGCACCTGCTACGCCACTCACAACACCGAATGCAGCACCAAGACCGTCATTGACTCCGTAGATTGCCTGACCGATCCAACCGCCGGCACTGACGTGCCATTTTTCCGCCTTAAGGATACTTTCGAGTCTGCTTTGAGGAAGATGAGGCGACGGCGGTTGAGCCATTTCCTGCAGCATACGGCTATGCGCTTTCTCTTCGAGTTGAGCTTCCAACATAAGTTTTCGGTCGGCGTCATTGTCGACAGCAGTCATGAGCTTGTCATAAAGGAGGTCCGCATCGCTCTCTCCAGCTTCCAACATTTGCACCGCGGCTTCCGTTGAACTCCGGAGCAACATCCAACGGCGCATACGTTCAATAGCAGATTCGGAGAATGCAGTGGGTGCCTCGCCAATCTCTTTCAATTTCTTTGCCCAATTCGCTGCGTGGCGCTCTTCAGCTTCCGCCATTTTTTCGAGAATGGCGCGACGTTCGGAATTCCGTTCGCGTTCCGCCAATGCACGGTAGTTACGGGCACTAAGTTCTTCGTCCCGCCAGGCTTTCCTCAGATTATTAATGAATTCTCTGTCGTTCTTCACTTTGTATTATTCCGACTATGCCTTTGATTTCAATTCATCGTAAGTCTTGCGAAATAACTGGACGTCTTCCCATGCCGGCTTCTTCCAATTGGGATTCCGAAGCAAAGCCGCAGGATGGTACGTCACCATGAGCTTGATCCCGCGATAGTCGAAGAATTTTCCACGAAGCGAGGTGAGTGTATCATTGGTCTTGAGAAGCGATTGACCGGCGATTCTTCCAAGACAAAGGATCATTTTTGGTTTGATGATCTCCAACTGTTTCCAAAGATAAGGCTCGCAGAATTCGATTTCTTCCGGAAGTGGATCCCTGTTGTTCGGAGGTCGACACTTGAGGATGTTGCATATAAAAACTTCTTCACGCTTGAACTGGATCGCCTCCAAGATCTTGTTCAAGAGCTGACCGGCGCGGCCGACAAATGGTTCGCCCTGTGCATCTTCATCTGCCCCGGGCGCTTCTCCAACAACCACAACGTCCGCGTTGGGGTTGCCAACGCCAAACACAAAATTTATGCGGGTTTGTCCGAGCGAGCACTTCAGGCATCCGCATATTTGAGTATTGAGATCTGCCAATGATGACGCAGCAACCCAAGGTTCATTTGGGTAAGGATGATCTTGTTGGCGGGAGTTCTTCATCAATGGAATCACCGAGGTTGAGGGTTTTCCAAAAAGATCAATCTCCTCGGGATTATGTTGGGGGGATTTGGTTTTCACTCCAGAACCCGCATTCTGAATCTTTTGATCAGGACCTTCAACATAAAGAAAATTGCCGTGGAGATTTTGCTGCTGTTTCAGGAACTTCTCAACATGTTCAAGCACCTGCTTGATTTCACTGCGTTCATCGCTCATAGTCGCAAAATAGTATTGCCGGCGTTGAGAAGGGAATGTTAGAGAAGATCTCGAACCTTATCGAGGATCCGATTCGCCGCGTCGAATTTTGACATCTCCGGCAATTCCTCGGTCTTTCCTTTTTTGTCGATGATCGTCACGATGTTGGTGTTCGATCCAAAAACCGCCTTGCCCTTTCTCAGGGAGTTCAACACGATGAAGTCGAGGTTTTTTTCTCGCAGCTTTACTTTTGCATTCTGAATTTCATTGTCGGTCTCGAGAGCGAAGCCGGCCAACACCTTACTTGTCTTCTTGTCCCCCAAGGTGGCAAGAATATCGGGTGTTGTCGTCAGTCTGATGTCGGGGATAACCCCCGGGGCGCCCTTCTTGATCTTGTGCTTTTCGGGAACCTGGGGCATGAAGTCTGCAACGGCTGCGGCCATAATGATTGCGTCTTTGCGCTTTGCGTGAGCTAAGACAGCGTCGTACATTTGCTGTGCTGATTCGACGTCGATTCGTTCGACGTTTCTTGGTGTCTCAAGATGAACAGGCCCCGCGATCAGAGTCACCGTTGCCCCTCGTCGCGCAGCGGCGTTTGCGAGCGCAAAACCCATTTTTCCAGAAGAACGATTGCCAATAAATCGGACAGGGTCAATGGCTTCGTATGTTGGACCGGCGGTAACGAGAATTCTTTTCTTCTGGAGGTCTCTGCGTGATCCCGAGAGCACAGACTCAACTTCTTTCAGGATGGATTCAATTTCCGGAAAACGTCCAGGTCCGGAAAGCCCGCTTGCGTGTTCTCCAAAATCAGGCTGGAGGACAGAGTAACCACGGTCCTGCAAAATCTCCAGGTTTTTTCTTGTTATGTCGTTGAGGTACATATCCGCATCCATGGTAGGAGCCAGGACAACGGGGACACGTGTTGCCAGCGCGATAAGGGAAACCAGTGTGTCGGCAGAACCGTGTGTGAGCTTGGAAATCGTATGTGCGGACGCGGGTGCTATGAGATACACATCGGGCCAGTTTGCGGTATCGATGTGCCTTGTGCCAATGTCGGTTTGCGTCGATTGGTCGGAAGCCCAAATGTCTGCCGCCACCGGATTCTTCGAAAGCGTGGAAAATGTCAGGGGAGAGACGAATTTCGTCGCTGAAGATGTCATCACAACCTTCACCTTCGCACCACTTCTTACGAATTCGCGGACAAGATAGCACGACTTATAGGCAGCGATGCCCCCCGTAATGCCTAGCAGGATTTTTCTGTCCTTGAGCACGTTGACGTGTGTACTATTCTTCGGTTTCTGCTTCCTTTTCCTTCTCGGGCTCTATCGGCACTTCAACTTCCTTGTAGCGCTTGACGATCTTTCCCTGGACAACTTCATCCAACGCCAGGTCCGCCGGCTTTGGTCTCTTTTCGAATTCGAGACTGATCTTCAATTGGTCCGGATTTGCGACCGGATCTGAATCGTCTTCGACCTCCGTGGTGACCGCGGATATTTGTTGAAGAGTTTCGAGTCTCGACCGAAGTTCAATTTTCAATTCATCGTGGATTTGACGAGCACGTTTGGCGGTCACAACAACTCCTTCGTAGAGGTTGCCGATCTTGCCAAAATAGTTTGCCATGTCTACCGGTTTGATTGCCACAGTGTTTCTACCTCCTCGTTTGGTTATAAATGTGTGAGAATTCCAGAATCTGTATGTTCGCGAATGATTTCGTCGACTTTCGTTACGGCCGTTTCGAGATTGTCGTTCACAACCTGCCAGTCAAATTGATTTCCTTTTTCCATCTCCATGGGTACCCTGTCAAGCCGGCGGCGAATGGTCGGTTCATCTTCAGTTTTTCTGTTGACAAGGCGCTGTTGAAGTGCCTCGACGCTCGGCGGCTTGATAAAGATCAGGATGCTGTCATCAGGAAAAGTTCTCTTGATCGAGAGCGCTCCCTTCACATCCACATCAAACAACATGATGACGCCTTGACCCAATGCGCGGTCCACTTCACTTTTCAGAGTCCCGTAGAAATTGCCGTAGATTTCTTCCCATTCCACCAAATCGCCCAGCCGTACTCTTCGCTGAAAATCCTCTTTTGAAAGGAAAAAATAATCTCTTCCATCAATCTCACCCGTCCTCGGAGGACGCGTCGTAGCGGATACGGAAAACAGCATTCCCGGGTACTTTTGCATGATTGCCCGCGCAATGGTCGTCTTTCCGCTTCCACTCGGGGCTGAAATAACGATCAGTTTTCCTCGTTTCATGGGTCCTTCTACTTCGAATGCTGATTCCGAGATCCCCGAAAAGACCTACTCCGAACGACTACTCAATGTTTTGAAGCTGTTCCCGGATGCGCTCCAATTCCTCCTTGATTTTCACCACAAGGTGGGCAATGGCAGCATCGTTCGATTTGGAGCCAATCGTATTTGCCTCACGATTCATTTCCTGAATCAAAAAATTCAACTTTCTTCCGGGAGTTTCTTCCTTCTTGATCGCTTCAAGGAAGAACTTGTTGTGCGTCTTGTACCGCACGCATTCTTCTGTGATGTCCAATTTATCGGCTAGAAGAGCGATTTCCAGTTCGAGCCGTTTCTGGTCAACAATACTCTTGTCCTCGAGAATCTGTGCAATACGTTCCTGAAGCCGTTTGCGCTCAGCTGGAATCCGATCGACGGACAGTTTTTCAATTTCGATGAGTGTCTCATCAATCCAACGAATGCGCTTGGCAAAGTCTTTGGCAAGCTCATTACCTTCTTTGACACGCATCGCGTTCAATTGTTTCAACGCTTCCCGGGTAGTCTCATCTACGAGTTCCCATTCCTTCGTGTCAGACTCATCTGCATCGACGGGCTCGAGGATCTCGGAAAAATTCAGAAGGTGTTCCAGCCTTACCTTCTCCTTAAGCTTAACAGTCTTCCTCAATTCGTTAAGAAGCTTGTAGTACGATTTCGCTGCTGAGGTGTTCACTTTGAGAGGTGTCTCGCCATTCGAATCCTTTTCAATCTTGATGGTAATATTAAGGCTTCCACGGGTCAAGAACGAGCGGACGATTTCCTTGACGTCTTTCTCACGTTGAGAAAGAGTTCGGGGCAGCCTTGCCGTGACTTCCAGATAGCGACTGTTGACGCTACGAACTTCAGCCGACACCGTCATCCCATGCTTGGAAAGCTCGGCGCGCCCATATCCCGTCATGCTTGAAATCAGTGGAATTCTCCCGGATTTTTGCTCTTTTTTCATGCCGACAACATCAGCCGGAACGTGCGTTCTTCAATGAAGTTACGCAAATTTTGAAGTGCGGGCAAGGTGAAGTTTCGCACAACTTCTGACACACTTATCCACGAATTGTCCACCGTTAAATTGCATTTGCTTCCATTTTTCGGGAATTTTTGCCTGTTGTGTGGACAACTCCGATGATCGCAAACTATTATACACTTCGACATATCGCCCTTCAATTGAACCAACAGTTAAACGGATGGAGCATAGGTGAAGTCTTTTCGCAGAACAAGAATGAGTTGATACTTGAATTTGAAGCTCCCGTCGATCAAACACAAACAACAGGTCTCCAATTTCTCATAGTCAGTTGTGTCCCGTCGGAAAACTTCCTCATTCCGACGAATTCATTCGGACGCGCAAAAAAAAATTCCGTAGACCTGCTTCCACAACTCATCGGACTTGCGATCAAGTCAGTTGCGATACATCCCTCAGACAGGCAAATCGCGTTCGAAACAAATTCCGGAATTCGCGTACTGATCCAAATGTTTGGATCCAGAGCGAACGTTCTGGTTGTTCAAACAGACAACAAGATTTTGAATTCGTTTCTGAAGTCCAAAGAAATTGTTGGAGAGGAACTCTCCGAACGAATCGTGGGCGAAGTCTCTGCCGACAACTACTCGGTGCTTAGACAAATCCGGGGAGAGGAAGGAACACCAATAGGAATTGCGATAAAGAAAGTGTTTCCGCTTCTTGGCGGACTTCTCTTGAAGGAACTCTTCTTTCGAACGGGAATAGAAAGATTGGAAATGGCAGATCGTTTGTCAGACGAGGACCTTCAGCATCTCATCCGTGAAGGCGAGCTAATGATAAGGAAATTGGAATCCACGTGTAAACCGTGCATCTACTTTGAAGGATCAAATGCCGTCGAATTTGCCATTATCGAATTGCAGCATTGCAGACAGTATGATAAAAGGGATTTCAACTCATTGGGTGAGGCCATCCGAACCTACCTGGGTTCCACAAAAAGGGTTGACCGTGACGCCAGGGAAAAGTCGCGGATCCATCAGGGTCTCAACAAAGAACTGGAGCGTGTTTCCCGCACGCTTGCCAAGATTTCAGAAGAATCTAGTTCGACTGATCGTGCCGGAGATTATGAAAAAATGGGGGAATTACTGAAGGCACATTTGCACGAACTTAGCAAGGGGATGAAAGAGGCGATCGTCGAAAACACCATCGATGGCTCGAACGATCTTGTGTCGATTCCATTGGATCACAATTTGACGCCTGCGAAGAATGCTGAACGGTATTTTGAGAAAGCCAAAAAATCCCGAATTGCGATGGAGGAGAAGAAAAAACAAACCGTCCGGCTTTCTCAGGAACAGTCTACTCTGCTGACTGCCTCTCGCACACTTGAATCAGTTGGGTCTTCAGATGATTTGGATGCATTTTTGGAGGAATTTTATGAAATCCTCAAGCCGCTTGGTCTCGCAAGAACTGCTCATACAAGGAAGGCGGCGGAAGAGGATGTTCCCTTCCGTGTCTTCCGCGTCTCGGGAGATTTCGTTGTCTGGGCTGGCAAGAGTGGAGAGAATAACGATCTCCTTTCCACACGATACACGAAATCAAAAGACCTGTGGTTCCACGCCCGTTCTGTCGGAGGCTCACACGTTGTATTGAAGTTTGGATCGGGAAAAGGTGAAATCAGCAAGCACGCCATTGACGAAGCGGCTGGTATAGCGGCGTACTACAGCAAGATGAAGAATTCAAAACTTGTTCCGGTTTCAGTGTGCGAAGGAAAATATGTACGGAAGCCGAAGGGTGTCCCTGCCGGAACGGTTACGATTGAAAGAGAGAAAGTCATTTTCGTAGAGCCCAGACTGCCGTCAATCTAAGAAGCACGCAAACATTCTTGTAATAAATTCTTGGTCTGCACTGAAGTCAAAGTGTCAATCCTTTAAGAGGTAGACTCGTGCAAAAGGATTGAGATCACTCCCGATGCGCCAGTATTTACTTGACATATTGGCGTAGCTGGAAGATATTGGAATCGTTAGATTTGCAGCAAACTAACGAATGCACAACGCTATTCGGAGATTATTATGAATCATAAAGTGGTCGCTGTTGGTCTTCTGTTCCTGGGTGTGATCGTAGGATGTCAGCCGAAGAGTGATTACCGGGAAGTAAAACAATATTCCATCGAGCAGTTCATGAAAACGGTTTCAATCGGAGGAAGCTCATTTTCGCACGATGAACAGCGAATTCTTTACAGCAGCAACAAAACCGGCATCTTTAACGCCTTTACCGTTCCGGTATCAGGAGGCGAGCCGACTCAGATCACGAACTCCACGACCAATTCGATCTATGCACTCTCTTTCTTCCCTCAGGATAATCGTATTCTCTACCGGAGCGACAATGGAGGGAACGAAATCTTCCATCTCTTCATGAGGAATGAAGATGGCAGCGTCAGAGACTTGACCCCTTACCCAGGTGCACGGTCGGAATTCTACAGTTGGAGTTACGATGACAAGAGTTTTTTCTTTGGGTCAAACAAACGAAATCCCAGGTTCATGGATCTCTATGAAATGGATATTGCATCGTTCACGCCAACGTTGGTCTATCAAAATGATAACGGATACGATCTCGGCGCCATCTCCGATGACAAACGCTCCATCGCATTCAGCAAGACGTATACGAACGATAATTCGGACATGTACCTGTTCGACGTTCAGACAAAAGAGTTCAAACAGTTGAGCAAGCACGAAGGTGATGTCGTCTTCACACCGCTGACGTTCAGCGTCGATTCAAAGTGGCTCTACTATCTGACAAACGATGCCAGCGAGTTCAGCTATGTCAAGCGTTATGAATTGGCGACCGGAACAACCGAGAAAGTTCAATCCACCAAATGGGATATTACAGGATTGTCTTTTTCACGCAATGGGAGATATCGTGCAATTATCGTTAACAACGATGCGAAAACGCAGATCGAGCTCGCAGATTCTGCCGGCAACGCCGTCCAACTTCCATCGTTGCCCGATCTGGATATCAGTTCCATTACCATCTCCCGTGGTGAAAAACTCATGACGTTTTACGCCAACAGTTCGCGATCACCCAACAACCTCTACGTTTACAATTTTGATACGCAGTCGTACAAGCAGCTTACAAATACCTTGAATCCGGATATCAACCCCGACGACCTCGTAGTCGGCCACGTTGTCCGTTATAAATCGTTTGATGGTCTTGAGATTCCAGCGATCCAGTACAAGCCGCACCAAATCAAGCTGACAGAAAAAGCTCCGGCTCTTGTCTGGGTCCACGGGGGACCGGGCGGACAAACGCGTATAGGGTATTCACCGCTCATCCAGTATCTGGTCAACCACGGTTATGCGGTCATAGCGCCGAACAATCGGGGAAGTTCCGGATACGGCAAGACGTTTTACCAGGCCGATGACCAGAAACACGGCGAGGTTGATCTAATGGACTGTGTTGAAGCGAAAGGCTTTCTCGCTACGACGGGATATATTGACACTACAAAGATCGGAATCATTGGAGCAAGTTACGGCGGTTATATGGTGCTCGCCGCGCTCGCATTTAGGCCATCGGAATTTGCGGTCGGCGTCGATCTGTTCGGAGTGGCAAATTGGATTCGCACATTGAAAAGCATTCCGCCCTGGTGGGAATCGTATCGCGTGGCATTATACAAGGAAATGGGAGACCCGGAAACACAGGAAGGTATGCTCAAATCGATATCACCTCTCTTTCACGTCAATACTATCGTTCGGCCGCTTATAGTCCTGCAGGGAGCAAACGATCCGCGCGTGCTAAAAATTGAATCCGATGAAATGGTGGAGGCAGTCAGGAAGAACAAGGTGCCGGTCGAATATGTGGTGTTTCCGGATGAAGGACATGGATTTGCGAAGATAGGAAATGAAGTGCAGGGCTATTCAGCGATACGGCAGTTCCTTGATAAGTACCTCAAATCCAGCGATGCTGCTTCGATGACGGGACAAAATACAACTCAATGATATCCGCATTGGGAAAATTCCAATTGCCGAGATTCCACCGGGCGATGAGCGGTAGGGCGTTTCGGAAGTGATTGAGGTGCAAAAGTCGAACGAATAGGCCTTCGCGCTTCTTACGAAGCACGAAGGGCATTGACAATACTCAGCCGTGCAGCTCGCACCGACGGCAAGAATCCACCAATCAGACCCATGCATACTGCGAAAATAAGTGAAGTGAGAATGATCGATGGCGAAAGACTGAAGGAGAATTCAAGTTCGGCAAATGAGCCGAAATTGAGTGTCGAGATTCTGAAGAACTCAAGTATGGATGCAATGAGAATACCCAACAACCCGCCTGCCAGCGATAGCGCCAGGGACTCTGTAAGAAAAGCAGCCATAACACTTCTTCTTCGGAAGCCCAATGCGCGGAGCGTCCCGACTTCGACTGTCCGATTCGCGACAGCTGCGTACATGGTGATCATTGCACCGATCGTTGCTCCGATGCTGAAAATCACCGTGACAAAAATTCCGAGGACGTTAATAAACAGCGACATCGTTTCGGATTGTTTCTCGTAATATTTGTTCTCGGGCTCGGGCTCAAATTCCTGAAGTCGTCGATCCCCTTCGAAAGCACGTTTGAAGCTTTCCAGGTCTTCGGGACGATTAAGTCGAACCGTCAACGTTGAAACCGAGTTGCCCCGGTGAAACGCCAGTAAGAGCTGGGTTGCATCTCCCCACATTTCCGAATCAAACCCGCTCCCACCTCCATCGAAACGGCCAACGATAGTCCACTCATCTCCGGCGAATTTCACTTGATCGCCAATGCCCGCCCCAAGGAATCGCCGGGCAATCGATGAACCGACAACAATTTCGCGTGCGCCTTCTTTAAACATTCGTCCTTCAACAAGCTTTATCTGTGAACGCAACTGGAATGCCAGAGGGGAGACACCTCTCACGGTTACGTTGCTTAGTCCACCACTTACTTTATTCAGATTGATAACGACGACAGGTTCTCCCGACGCGATTGGTTTTCCATCGGCGCCGTGTGCAATCTGTGGTAAAGTCAGGATGACGTTTCGTGTTTCGCCATCGATGATACTGGAAATCTCTCCCTGAGCAGACTTCCGTGATATCTTGATGTTGTCCGGAGATCCTGTCGACACGAGCGTCTTCTGGACGCCATAAGCCATCATCAGGACAGCAGTAAACACAAAGACGACAAGAGCAATGCCGGCTACAGTAATTGCAGTTGTTAATCTTCGGTTGCGAAAATTGCGAAGGGTATATCGAAGAGGTATCTTCATAAGAATATATCAGTTATGACATTCCAAAATTAGTATTGATGATGTACCCAGATCGATAATGCATCAAGCATCGAAATTTCATTTGCTAACCAATGAATCGGAGTCCGTCGACAATTTTTGTCCTGAGTGCACGTTGGATCGGAAAAAGCGAGGCAGCAATGCCAACAACAAGCGCCGACATTCCCGCAAGGATGATCGTAATTGGTTCAACGTTGAATACCGGGAACCACCCTTTCGGGATGAACACCTGGAACATATCGACGAGCGGAATTGTGAACGCCAAACCGAGTGCACCACCGACAAAGGAAATGAGGAACGATTCGCCCGCAATAAGGCCAATGAGATGACCTCCGGAGAATCCGAGCGTCTTAAAAACGGCGTATTCTCTCGTTCTTTCGCGGGCGGACATGATCATCGTATTCCCCAGTACCAGCATAATGATGCCAATAATGACGAAGGAGATGAAATTCATTGCCGATATGATGGAGCCCGACGCCGCGATGAATCCCTGTTGAAACGCACGCTCAGTTTCGCTTTTTGTTTCCGCATCAGAATTCTTGAACATAGCGTCGATTTGTTCTGAAATTTCTCCAGATTTGGAAGGGTCTCCAATCTTCACGATGTACCATCCTACTTCTCCAGCGCGACCCGGAGAGTCCTGTTTCATTCGTTCGTCAAGATAGTCCCAATGAAAAAGCATTTGTGTGGCATCAACGGTCTTGTCGCGCGGCTGATAAATTGCTCGAACAACAAATTCCCAGTGTCCGGGGTAGATATCCCCTTCTATCGGCATGACGTCGCCAATTTTCAAATGATAACGATCGGCGATATCCTTCCCGATCATGCACGAATTTCGTTCACGCTTGAATACTTCATATTGTTCTGGAGGCACGACGAATTCCGGATACACCTCCAACAACGTCGACGGATCGACGGCCATTCGCGCAAAGAACTGATTTTTATCGATGTACACTCCACCAAACCAATTCTGATACGAAACGGTTTCCACGCCCGGAAGTTTTTCGATCCGGTCACGATAAGCATAGGGAAGAGGGAAAATAAAAGAAACCGCCTGACGGACAATAAGCCTGTTTGCCGCCGAAGCGTCGACTCCGGCGTACCATGCCGTCACAACCGTACGCAACAAGCCGAAAGCCATCACGGCAATCCCGATCCCCAGAATAGTCAGGGAAGTGCGAAGTTTATGACGCACGGAGTTCTTGAAGATCAGTTTGAGGATTCTCATAGCGTCTCCT
>CAZOIM010000003.1:0-1755 GCA_964579855.1 uncultured Ignavibacteriaceae bacterium
ATTGAAGGGATACGATTATTCCTCACCTGGAGAGTACTTTGTTACAGTCCGCACCCGTGCAAAATCCTGCTTGCTCGGAGAGGTGGTCGACGGCGCCGTGCGATTATCACCTACAGGTCAAATAATCGCAGAAGAATGGGAGAATACACCGAAGATCCGACAGAACGTACGACTGGATCTTTGGGTCGTAATGCCCAATCACTTGCACGGCATCGTTGTGATTGAAAAATCCTTGGTAGAGACGCATCGCGATGCGTCTCTACGAATGCAAAACACCTTTGGTCCCCAACGAAACAATCTTGGCTCCATTGTGAGAGGTTTCAAATCGGCATCTACAAAAAAGATTCATCTCTCAGGCTACCTTGATTTTGGATGGCAGCCAGGCTTCTACGATCATATTGTTCGTGATGGCAAGGATCTCGACCGGATCAGGGAGTACATCCGATTGAATCCGACAAATTGGACAAAAGATCCCGAATCCCCTTCAAACGTTATAGTTGCAGGCCTGCACAATGAATCCGCCGATTGGTCTTTGCTCGACTGACATTCTCATCGCTCCATCTCAAAGATGAGCAAGGTGCTCTTAGAATACATCACCTCGATGCCCGATGAATCACTTCTTGCCATTCTCGAGAATACGACACAGGAATACACGCCTGAAGCCCTTGCGTTTGCGAATGAAGAGGTCTCGCGAAGAGGCGGTATAGAGCTTCTTAAGGAAAAAGTGCAACAAACTCTCGTCAAGCAATCTGACCTTCACTCCCAGCACCAACTTCCCATCGATAGTACCGATTCATCAACTGAAGTCGCGGCAAGGCTCAAGAAATTCTATTGGATTCCTGTGCTCGCTGCTTATATTGTCTTTGTGTACGTCATCCGTGAATCGCTTTGGTTGTATTGGCTGTGCGTGTTTGTCATGATAGCGTTTTGGATAAGAGTCTTCATCAACGCGAGGAAATTGACGCCGGAAGAAGAATACGCGGAGATCGCCAAGGAAATGGCAAAGCATCCGGAAACCGAATCGAGTGGAGACAAGCCCGCCGAGGATCAATAGAAGCAAAAGGAGATTGAGCATCTTCACACGTGGATCGTAATGTCGAACCATTTCCACGGAATCATCGTGATTGATGATTCTTTTGTAGAGACGCATGGCAATGCGTCTCTACAAGGGAATAACATCTTTCGACCTCATCGCAACAATCTATCATCCATCATAACAGGGTTCAAATCTTCAACCACGAATTGTCCATCCCTCGATCGACATGTCGCAGAGAGTCTAATCCCCCTGATCGAAAGCATCTATTTCACCCCTTCATGAAACAACATCTCATCCGTGACAGACATCTTCTCCTTGTCCGGTGCCTGTAACATCAGTTTCAGGCCGCTGCCGCCTCCCGCTTGGAAAAATGAAACTCCGATGGTATGATATCCTTTCTTGAGATAGACAGTACCGGATACTTCAACCATCGCATGCAAACCGTCGTTGAGAACGACGTCATCGTTGTCGATTATCAATCGTGACCCATCATCGGATGTGAGGAAGAAATCGTACAATCCGTCGGAATCAATTCTTAAATACCCACTGTAAGCCAATCCGAAGTTGAGGTCCGGTGTCCCTTCAGGATAGACGAGATTCTTTATCGTCCCCGTTCGCAAAGGCCTCATCTCCGAGAAATCAGGCAAGCGCTGCCAGGTCCCCGCAAAGTACTTGAATGCGAGCCCCTGCTTGAGTTTCGACGCGTCAATTGTCGGCGC
>CAZOIM010000003.1:1855-2949 GCA_964579855.1 uncultured Ignavibacteriaceae bacterium
ACCTCAGAAGTGCCTTTCACCTCGAGCGCCACAACCGAGTGCTTGGGGATCGTAACATCAATGGCGTGATCTTTGGACTTGAATCCCGTGAAGGTCTTAATACCCACGTTGTTCGGATTCTCAAAGGTGTTATCCGCGTTGAGCTTATCGGATGTCAGTATTTGGCCTGTCACCGATTGAACGGCGAATGATTTGATGTCGCAACGAAGCAGTTCATCTTTACTTGTACTTAGATTGCAGAGTGTAATGTGGATCTTCCCATCCTTGTCCAGAGAGGAGGAAGCGTTGAGCAAAGGTATTTTTCGTCCTTGAACAACGATGCTATCTGATTGAAGAAGAGAAGGTATGAGCACGGCGTCCTGGTGAACCTTGTACATATCGAATACATCGTAGGTGGGCGTAAGGACCATCTTGTCGCCGTCCGTCAGGATGACCGATTGCAGCACATTGACGGCCTGCGCGACGGCAGCCATCTTCACCCTGCTGCAATGGTTGTTGAAGATATTCAGATTGATGCCGGCGATGAGTGCATCGCGGAGCGTATTCTGCTGAAACAGAAAGGCCGGATTTGTTCCCTGCTCAACGGCATACCAGGCCCCCCATTCGTCAACGACAAGCCCTACACTCTTGCCGGGATCGTAGAGATCCATAATGGCGGAATGTCGGTCGATAAGTTCTTCCATCCTCAGCGTCTTCTGCATGGTGCTGTACCAGTTTTGTTCGGTCACGTCGGTCGCGTGAATATCGTTGCACCACGTGTAGTAATGCAACGAGAGACCCCAGATCGAATTTCCCATTTGGCGCATCACGACATTCGTCCAATCGTAGTTGTCATCACTCGGTCCGACGGCTATTTTTTTGATACGGTTCTTGCCGTAGTTCTTCAAAAAACTTCCATAACGCAAGGCGAGGTCTGAATAATAGTCCGGTTTCATGTCGCCGCCGCATCCCCACGATTCATTCCCAATTCCCCAATATTCCACCCCCCACGATTTGTCGCGTCCGTTCTTTTTTCTCTGTTCGGTTATGGGGCTGATGTTGTCCGAATTGACATATTCGACCCACTGCGACATTTCCTGGACTGTCCCGCTCCC
>CAZOIM010000003.1:3049-47999 GCA_964579855.1 uncultured Ignavibacteriaceae bacterium
TGTCCGAATTGACATATTCGACCCACTGCGACATTTCCTGGACTGTCCCGCTCCCAAGATTTCCCGTGATGTAAGGCTCGCAGCCGATATGCTGACAGAGGTCGAGGAACTCGTGAGTTCCGAAGCTGTTGTCTTCGGTAACCCCGCCCCAGTTTGTGTTCACCATCGACGGGCGCGATGATCGGGGACCGATGCCATCTTTCCAATGGTACTCATCAGCGAAACAGCCGCCGGGCCATCGAAGAACAGGAGCTTTGATGTTCTTCATTGCCTCGACGACATCGGATCGTATCCCCCGCACGTTCGGTATCTTTGAATTCTCGCCAACCCAGAATCCTCCGTAAATACAATGACCGAGGTGTTCCGAGAAATGTCCGTAAATGTTTCTGCTGATTTTGTATTTCGCCTTGCCGACGTCAAGCGTGAGTTCGTTCGTTGCAACCTGAGAGAACGTAAAAGAGCAAAGCAAGAACGAAGACATCATGAGCGTGAAGAAGATTGTTTTTTTCATGGCAGTGGTTGTTGAAGTGGATTGTTATGGAATGACGAGCGTCGGTTCCTGAGACCTTCCTGACACAATGATAATGGATTTTCTTGAAAAAGAAATGATCGACCCGGTCGCAACCAGGAGGAAAGAAAAGAGGAATGTCGAACTCTTCACTTTGCGTGAAGCCTTCTGATCGGCGGAATGTTCGATGACGAGGAGTCCAAACGGAAATCTTGAAACCAATATTCCAGAAGGAAGAATTTTTCGAAAGGTTGATTGTGCGAAATATGTTTCAAGGGTGTCACGGTCCATACCGTGGCAGTAGTCGTGGATTCGGTCACGGAGTGGTCCGTGACCGCGGGTGATTTTGTAGCTGAGACACTACCGTCTTGTTTGAAAGGTTGATTGTGCGAAATATTTCTTGTACTTTCATTCAGGCGCTTCTTCCTGAAGTCCGAAAATGTATTGCAGTCCGGACGTGGGTGGAGATGCGCTTTTCTGTTTTGCTACACATTCTAGCGGGAAACACACTGACCACCGACCTTCTCTTTTCCCTCACTCTTGGTTTCTACGCAGCGGGAGCACTCTCAGGATTTGTTTTCATTCCCAGGAAAAGACTCACCAGCGCTTTCGAGATAAAGGCTGCGGAGCTCGGCAAAAATTTGGGTTTCATCCTTTCCTTCCTTGGCTCAGCTGCAGGTCTTTTGCTTTCGATTAAAATTGTTCTCACAGGCACGCCGCTTCATCTGGAGCTTCCGCAAACGACGCCGCTGGGTTCGATGACCTTCACGGTGGATCAGTTGTCCGCATTTTTTGTCGGAACGGCCTCATTCCTCGGTGCGGCCATTTCGGTATATTCTCTTGGGTATACTTCGGAATACTTCCACAAGAGACACGTTGGGCTTTTCATGTTTCTGTATAATGCCCTGTTCATTACGCTCTTAGTACTGCTTACGTCCTCGAACTTCATCTTTTTTCTGTTCGCGTGGGAAGCGATGTCGTTCGTGATATATTTCCTTATCGTCTTTGAACACGACGACAAAGCATCCCGTCGCGCCGGTTTTCTCTACGTTGTCATGAGCCATGTGGGGACGATATTCCTCACCAGCATGATTCTGATCTTTTTCGTGCAAGCAGGGTCGTTCGATTTTGCTGCCATCCGTGGCAATGCACATCAAATCTCTCCAGCACTTAAGTCCGTGATTTTTCTCTGCACGCTCATGGGGTTCGGCATAAAGGCCGGAATTGTACCTCTCCATATCTGGCTCCCAGAGGCACATCCAGCGACGCCAAGCAATATTTCCGCCCTGATGTCCGGCGTGGTTATTAAAACCGGAATTTATGGTATCGTCCGGGTATCGCTTGATTTGTTGGGACCAGGCCCGATGTGGTGGGGAATCCTTGTCCTCGCCATAGCTGTTGTCTCCGCCGTGCTCGGCGTTCTGTACGCGTTGATGGAGCACGATTTGAAGAGACTTCTTGCCTATCACAGCATCGAGAACATCGGCATCATTCTGATGGGAGTGGGGACTGCTTTGGTGTTTAATTCGACGGGAAACAAAGCCGTGGCGGCACTGGCGCTCATCGCAGGACTTTATCACGTGCTGAACCATGCAACATTCAAGGGATTGCTCTTCCTCGGTGCGGGGTCCGTTGTGCGCGCAACGCACACGCGGAACATCGAGGAGCTCGGAGGATTGGCCAAAAAACTTCCCTACACGTCAGTATTCTTTTTGATCGGAGCCGTTGCGATCTCGGCACTTCCACCCTTGAATGGGTTCATCAGCGAGTGGCTTACATTCCAGGCATTGCTTCTCGGGTTCACAACCGCGGATCTGACGGTGAAACTGGCTATACCCATCACGGTTGCGCTCCTCGCCCTCACAGGAGCTCTGGCCGCAGCATGCTTCGTGAAAGCATACGGTATCACGTTCCTCGGATTGCCCCGGTCGAACGCCGCGAATCATGCGCAGGAATCTCCGCGCAGCATGCTCGCAGCCATGGGATTTCTGGCACTCGGTTGCGTTGTCCTCGGTATATTCCCCGGGATTGCGCTCACTGCACTTAATCCGATGGCCTCTTCGTTGCTCGGGGCGTCGATGACAAATCCGGTGAGCTTCGCAGGTCCCACGATGATCCTTTCAGCAAACCCGTCAACGAGCATTGCGCCAGCGCTTATGCTTGTACTTCTCGCAGGATTTGCCGGCCTTCCCATTGCCGCAGGGTTATTGTTAGGGGGAAAAATGAAAATGAGAATCGCCAGGACCTGGGCATGCGGCATCGAAACGCTCAAGCCAAGAATGCAGTATACTGCGACGGGATTCAGCAAACCCATCCGACTCATATTCTCCGCGATTTACAGGGCAAGTCACGAAATTCAGATCTCGGAAGATGTCTCGCCGTATTTCAAACCGGAGATCCATTATGAAGTGACGATGGAACACGTCTTCGAGGAAAAGATCTATGAACCGGCGATGAGGGGGATACTGTCGCTTGCACGGTTTGGAAGGAAGCTTCAAACGGGTCACATCCAATCGTATCTCGCATATATTTTCATCATACTGATTATTTTGCTCTGGGCAACAGGATAAGGTCGGCGAAATCGCTCAACCATGAATGCAATCATCAAAAACGCTTTGCTTTTGATCCTTCAACTTGGAGTCACCGTGTTGACGGCTCCATTGGTCTTCGGGATCATCAAGAAGACGAAAGCGAGAATTCAAAACAGGAAGGGCCCGTCGGTCTTACAGCCGTACGCGGATTTGACGAAGCTCTTGAAGAAAGAAGTCGTGATCTCCGAGAACGCCTCCTGGCTATTTTCGTTTACGCCTTATTTGCTCATTGCATCGACGCTCGTGATCGTTATCCTGGTGCCAACGGTGTTCGCCCCGCTTCCGTTTCACTGGATCGGCGACATCATAACCGTTGCGTACTTGTTTGCTCTCGGAAGGTTCTTTCTTGCACTGGCCGGTCTAGATACCGCAAGCGGATTTGGAGGACTCGGATCAAGCCGGGAGATGTCGATCGCATCGATTGTGGAGCCAGCCATGATGTTGTCAATCTTCGCGGTCGCAGTTACGGCAGGATCGACAAACCTGAGTATCGTCGTACGCAGTCTCTCAACGACGCCTGCTTCGATTTTCAACCCGTCGCATCTGCTTGCGTTCGTTGCGCTGTTTATTGTTACCATCGCCGAAACAGGGCGGATTCCGGTGGATAATCCCGAGACGCACCTCGAGTTGACGATGATTCATGAGGCGATGATCCTTGAATATTCAGGACGGTATCTCGCGTTCATCGAGTTGGCATCGCAAATGAAGATGGTTATATTTCTCTCTCTTCTGGCGAACCTGTTCTTTCCTCTCGGGCTTGCGACGGTCCTCTCGCCGATGACGCTTGGTGTTTCGATCGCCGCGTTCCTGGCGAAATTGATACTCCTGGGCATCGTCATTGCGCTTGTTGAATCGACCAACGCCAAGCTTCGGCTCTTTCGCGTGCCCGACCTGCTCATGACAGCGTTCATCTTGTCGCTGCTTTCGCTCATTCTCTATTTCATCGTCGGAACTTGACATCATGCCGGTCATTGATCAACAAACACTCATTCGTTCCGTCGACATCCTTGCTACAGGAATTCTCGTCACTGCATTCCTGATCGTCTCGAGTAAGAGTCTCACATTTTATGTGAGGTTGTTCGCGCTTCAATCTATACTTCTCGGGACCCTGTCCCTCGTGATCGCAGTGCGATATGGGGAAGCTCATATTCTCACAGCGACAGCACTCACGTTCATTGTCAAAGCAATCACGATTCCTATTGTCTTGAAGAAAGTAATCGACCGCATTCGTGTACGGAAAGAAGTCGATTTCAGTATCAACATCACGGTCTCGCTCATCATTTGCGGCGGAATCGTCATTCTCTCAAATTCCGTGGCCCAGCCCATTCTTCAGGTGCAGCGGGCCGGCAGTTTGTTTACCACAAAAGTCCTGCCGATTTCCATCGCAGTAATGCTTATCGGTCTGTTTATTATGATAAGCCGGAAAAAGGCCGTCACACAGATCATTGGTCTGCTTACGATGGAAAATGGACTGTTCCTTTCCGGACTTTCCATTACACACGGGATGCCGTTGATCGTCGAGGTTGGAATTTTCTTCGACATCCTGGTGGCGGCCCTGATCATGGGGTTGTTCGTCTTCCGAATCAACAAGTCGTTTGAGACAATCGATATTGCTGCAATGAGGAGCCTCAAAAATTGAGCATCGTACTATTTTCGTTGCTTTTGGGTACGCCATTTGTCGGTTCGATCATTTGCGTTTTCTCTCCGCGTCGCAAGGTTCTTGAGAGCGTCACCGTCGTGGGAGCTGGACTTACATTCTTGTCGGCGTTGATCCTTTCCCATGAAATTTTGAATCACGCACATTTATCTTCTCCCAACGGATTCTTTTACGCAGACGCTCTCTCGGCGCTCCTCGCGATTATTATCACAGGAAGTGCGCTTGCATCGGCAGTGTATTCCATCGGCTACCTGAATGCCCATGTCTCCGCAGGCACAATTTCCGCCAGTCAGCTACGACTCTATTATTGCCTGCTCAACGTGTTTCATTTTACCATGGTGCTTGTCATTCTCTCGAACAACCTCGGGTTCCTTTGGATAGGGACTGAGGCTACAACGCTGGCAACAGCGTTTCTCGTCGCATTCTATGACACCAAGAGGTCGCTCGAAGCCGCGTGGAAGTATGTTATTATTTGCTCCGTCGGGATTGCGCTCGCACTGTTCGGTGTCATCTTGACGTACTTCTCCTCAGTTACTATTGCAGGATCTTCCTCAGCTTCTCTCCTGTGGACCTCATTGATGAGCGTTGCCAAAAAACTCGACCCGGCAATCCTTCGCCTTGCCTATGTCTTCGTGCTTATTGGATTTGGTACAAAAGCGGGACTGGCGCCGATGCACACCTGGAAGCCGGACGCCTATGGTGAGGCACCTGCGCCGATCAGTGGTCTCATGGCGGGCGGACTTGTCAACGTAGCACTCTATTCGTTGATACGATTCACCGTATTGGTCAACAAGGCCGTTGGTCACGAATTCGCCTCAACGCTCCTGATCATTTTCGGTCTCGGATCGATCATCATCGCAATACCGTTTATTCTTCTCCAGCACAATATCAAGAGACTGCTCGCGTATTCCAGCGTCGAGCACGTTGGCATTATTGCGTTTGCAGTCGGCCTCGCCACGCCACTGGCATACCTGGGCGCTCTCTTGCACATGCTGAACAATGCCATCGTAAAGCTACTCCTATTTTTCTCGGCAGGAAATCTGCGACTGGCGTATCATTCAAAAATGATGCAACGCATTCAGGGGGCCATGCACGTCGTGCCGTTCACGGCAACGATGTTCATGATCGGCGTGTTTGCGGTGACAGGATGGCCGCCATTTGGGTTATTCGTAAGCGAATTCACCATTGTGACCGCCGGGTTTTCAGCCGGCCACTTTTTGCCGACGGTCATCTTCCTTATCGGTGTGGCGACAATCTTCGTTGGCTTCATCTACTATGCGAGTAAAATGGTATTCGGCAGTTCGCGCGGAAAAGAACGACAACAAGATGCCAAGTGGACAACCCGGATCCTTTTCGCAGCATTGGGCCTCTTGTTACTATGCTTTGGATTGCTCATTCCTGCGCCTCTTATGGCGCTGCTTCGTAATGCCGCAACGGTCATGGCGGGATAATCGTGATGGATTCTAAACAGAAATACGTTCAGCTGTTGAAAGAAACGTGGGGCGATCGGCTCACCGTTGGTGTCTCGACGTCGTCGAACGAGCTGTACCTTAATCTTGATCCCCATTATATCGGGAGCCTGACAGATATTTGCTCGGCCTTGATAAAGTCGTTTAAAGCAAGTTTTGTCACTCTCGTTCCCGTGGATGAGCGGGCAACGAAAGACCGGTTGACTGTTCATTACGTGTTCTCCGTGGCGCACGACGATATGTTCTTGATCCTGAGTGTCCCCGTCGATTCGAGACACATGGAACTGCCTTCGATAACGACGCGCATCGAGGCTGCGAATTGGTTCGAGCGTGAAATGAAGGACTGGTTCGGCATCATGGCTTTCCCGAATATTGCACGGCTTGCATCACATCCCGACTGGCCTGAGGATGTCCATCCCATGCTGAAAGATTTCCAGTTGGAACAACAAGTGACGCGGGTTCGGGGTGATTTTGATTTCAAAAGGGTTGAAGGGGAAGGAATTTTCGAAATCCCGGTGGGGCCGGTGCACGCAGGTATCATTGAACCGGGACATTTCCGGTTCAGCGTTGCCGGAGAACCGATCATCAATCTGGATGCTCAGTTGTTCTACACGCACAAGGCAACCGAAAAAATCGCTGAAGGCATGAGTCCCGAACGTACGGTTTTCCTGGCAGAACGGATCTCGGGCGACACCTCGTTCGGCCACGCGCTGGCATTCTGTCACGCCATCGAACGTATCGCTGCAATGGAAATTCCTGGAAGAGCATTGGTGAGTCGAACGATTCTCCTCGAGCTCGAACGTCTCTACAATCATATCGGGGATATTGGCGCCATAATGCTTGATGTCGGTTATGGTGTGGGAGCGTCGATCGCCTCACATCTCAAAGAGCAGATGCTTCTGTCGAACGAAATCCTGACCGGAAGCAGACTCTTGCGGGGAATAGCCGCAATTGGCGGACTTCGAAAAACTATCGATGGAACGTCATTGAAACGACGAACTCTTCACGATGTGCTGGTCAAGCAGAAAAAATCGTTTGAAGAATTGGTTGAAGTGGCAATGTCCAGTTCTTCGACGCTGGATCGACTGGAAGCTACCGGTCTGCTCACGCACAAAGAAGCGTATCGACTTGGAGTGATCGGTCTCGCAGGCCGCGCGTCGGGCATCAACCGGGATCTTCGACGCGATCATCCGCATTGCAGTTACAACCAACTCCAATTCCAACCTTCCGTGCACGAGGAAGGAGATGTCCTGGCCCGTTTCAACGTCCGAATTGAGGAAGTGCGCCAATCTTTTGCGTTGCTCGAACAGCTCGAAGAAAAATTCTCTGAAGGGCCAATTAGGGCAAGTCACGATGCAATTCTTCCCGGAGGTTTTGCGCTGGGGTACGCGGAAGCGTGGCGGGGTGAAGCGGTACATTGGGTCTTGACAGATGAATCGGGAAAAATTGCCCGGTGGAAGATCACCGACCCATCGTTCCACAATTGGAAGGGCGTAACGGTTGCCGCAAGAAATAATATTGTGCCCGATTTTCCGGTGATCAACAAGAGTTTCAACCTCTCGTATTCGGGAAACGATCGCTAAGAACAAGAAGCCGAATATACATGGACACGGAGACAAAATAGCCCAATGCTGAAGCTTGTGCAGCGATTTTTCAATGAGGGGGTTGTCACGAACAGTTTTCCTACGATCGTGACTGAACCTCCTGATGGTTTTCTCGGCAAGCCGGTTATTGATTTCGAGCGATGCACGGTGTGTGACAAGTGTGCCGACGCCTGTCCGACCGGGGCAATAAGCATCAAAACCGTAACACAAACGAAAAGTCCCATCGAGACAGAAAGAATCCTCACGTTGAATTATGGGGATTGCATTTTTTGTGGTGAATGCGCAGTGGCTTGTCCCGAAGCTGTTTCTATGACAAAGCAGTTTCAGCTCGCCGTCACGAATAAAGAGGATCTTGTTACGCAAGCCCGATACCGAGATGACGGTGAAGGCAAGTTCACATTTGTCGGAATGATTCAAAGCCCGGTTCACCACGAAGCCAGTGTGGACGAATTGGGACTCCGGCTTAAAGAAACAATCGACAAGATCCTGGGCCGTTCACTCCATATCCGAGAAGTCGACGCCGGATCGTGTAATGGGTGCGAAGTTGAAATCACCTCTCTCAACAATCCCATCTATGACATTGAACGATTTGGAATCCATTTTGTGGCTTCACCGCGCCATGCTGATATGTTGCTTGTGACCGGCCCGGTTACTCGCAACATGGCGATAGCGTTGAAACACACATATGACGCGACCCCGGGTCCCAAAGTGATCGTTGCTGTAGGTGCGTGCGCGATTGGAGGAGGGATCTTCGGCCAGAGCTATGCATCGTGCGGAGGTGTTGATGTCGTTCTCCCGGTCGACGTTTATATTCCGGGTTGTCCGCCGAGACCTGAGGCTCTCCTGCACGGAATTCTCCTCGCCGTGGGTCGAATGCATCAGCTTCTCCATCGTTGAATCCCGTGCCGACTATGGACATCAGGTCGGCACCAATTTCCAGGACTGAAATCTCCTATTGCCTCTCGTGTAATTCTCTTGTTCATCTTCATTGTGCTTGATATCCGAAAGAATTCGTTTCTTCTAAGATCGATAACTATTACCTTTTCAAAACTCTGAACCAGAGATCGAATTCGAACGTGAACCATACACGCCGGGATATTTCCACGCTGTTCGCCACAAGCATTACGAGGCTCTTCGCTTACGGATTTCTATCCGTTGTCCTGGCTCTGTATCTTGCTGAAATCGGATTGAGCGAGCAGGAGATTGGCTTGTTGTTTACACTGACTCTTCTGGGAGATGCCGGAGTTTCGCTCTGGATCACCACGAGGGCAGATCGGATGGGCAGGCGAAGTATGCTTATCGTCGGCGCAAGTCTCATGATTTTTTCGGGAATCGTCTTTGCCCTTACTTCCAATATTGTGCTGCTGATTGCTGCCGCCATTATCGGCGTTATCAGTCCGAGCGGAAAGGAGATTGGTCCGTTTCTCTCCATTGAGCAGGCAGCGCTTTCTCAATTGTTACCGAACGAACGACGCACGCACGTTTTCGCGTGGTACAATTTGGCGGGCTCATTATCCGGCGCGTTCGGGGCTCTGGCAGGTGGAATGATAGCACACGCACTTCAAGTCAATGGATTCACGGCAGCCGCTTCATATCGTGCGCTCGTGTTCGGTTATGCGGGTTGTGGCGTGGTGATGGCGATTCTCTTCCTCAGGCTGTCCTCCGCGGCGGAAGCTTCTCGGGCAACGCTGCCCCCGTTTGTGCGTGCTTCTTTTGGTCTGCATCGCTCGCGATCTGTCGTCATGCGGATGAGCGCTTTGTTTGGTCTCGATGCATTCGCCGGAGGCTTCATCGTACAGAGCATGATCGCCTATTGGTTCTATCTCAAATTCCACGTGAGTGTCGACGTGCTCGGAGAAATTTTCTTCGGCGCGAACCTCATCGCAGGAGTCTCGGCTCTTCTTGCCGCGAGTGTCGCGAAGCGGATTGGACTCGTGAACACCATGGTGGTTACGCACCTTCCTTCGAACATCCTGCTCTGTCTCGTACCGCTGATGCCCACACTACCGTGGGCAATCGCAATGCTTTTATTGCGGTTTACCATTTCTCAAATGGATGTGCCGACGCGCCAATCCTATACGATGGCAGTCGTTACAGAAGACGAACGATCGGCGGCATCAGGCGTTACCACGATTGCCCGTTCGCTGGGAGCAAGCATCTCTCCGGCACTTACGGGGATATTCCTTGCCAGTCCGGCACTTCTCAGTCTTCCATTCTTTCTCGCTGGCGGATTGAAAATCGTCTACGATGTATTGATCTATGGAAGCTTCAGAACACTCAAACCACCGGAAGAATCTATTGCGACAATAAGGGAGGATTAAAGAATACTGTTGTCGTGTCAGTCAATCGCAGAGGCCAACCATCATAACTACGGAGGATGAATACGATCCGGTCGTTTCAAAGTAATACTGATTTGTTCGATGTCGCTATGAACGTCGAGTTATGGAAACTCCCGGGACGGAAACGGTGGTTGTGCTTTTCCAAAATTGCCAGGATCATTCGTGGAACCAAAAACAATATTATGAGGTCGTCGGAAGACAAGCGGGCAATTACCTTCGTGCTGGAATTTCCATATTTGAAAATGCCAGTGCGGTCGTGTGCGAGATGCGTGGCGTTTGTCGTTCGATTATGCTATACTATGTTGTTCGATCGACGGAGAAGTTGTGCGCGATTAAGCCCGGAATTTCGACTAATGTACTATCCGCATCGTTTACAAACGACGATCCTCCAACCTGATATTATTCGTCCCAATAGACTGTATGAAGAAGGCATGTCCCGGTTACACGGAATGGCTCGAGGTTAATCCATGAAATATCTTAAACCCATCGGTCTGCGAGGGAAAGAGTACTTTACCAAATACCCTGCAATTCTCTCCGGGTGCATAATTTACGGCTACATGTATTTCGCAATCATCCGTCTGTTTCTCAAAGTGAAATACGGGACTGTGACATTGGGCGATGCCTACGATATTTTTAGCGCGCTCCCGTTCATGTGGCTTCTTTCTGTTGCGATGGTGAAAGTCATCGAGATCCGGACCAAGTTGCACGAGAGTCAAACGCAGAACTTCCAGGACCAGGAACAATTGCGAGTGAGAGAGACCCAACTCAACACGATGAAAGAAGTCGTGCGTGGATTGCAGCACCACATCAATAACCCCCTTGCCATTATTTCACTTTGCGTGTCGCGCGTAAAAAGGAGATTTGCGGAAAATCAGGATGGACTTGAGGATGCGCAACAAATCGAATTGGCATCAAAACGTATCTCTGATGCGTTGGCGTCCTTTGCCAATGCTCAAAAGTACGAAAGTGAACAAATCCCGTCCACGAATGGAACCATGGCAGTTCCACCGAAACGATGACCGGTCCAGTCACTTCCCTGGATTCGACGTCGGGATAATGAGTTATGGCAAGGAGCGCAGTACTCGAAAGCATTGGATCTTCGTAAAGGAACATTGATGCCTCAGCTTACACCGAGAGATGACGTAAGGAAAGCTGCAAGCGAAATTCTCAAGCGCGTCGATCAGCTCATCAAAGCCGGAGAGATTGATCATGCGATCAGAGAAATCATCCATGCAAAAGAAATTGATCCGTCGAACGTCTATGTCCACGCTTATGAGGAGAGGCTTGCGTTCCTGAAGGAGGAACACGAAAAGAACGCCGCGCGGGAAACAACACGAAAGGAAGTACAACACGCTGCGCAGAAAAGGGATGATGAGCTTCGGGCTCGAACTGAAGAAGTGAAGCAGGTTGAAGCAAAGAAAGTTTCGGAAAACGTACAGGAAAGACTGGAGCCTCACATTGTAGTCCGTGAGGAAACCACAGTCCGAGAGGAGCAAAAGCTCGATGAGTCCGGAATTGTGGGAACTAGTCCTCAGGAAAGTATTTATGTAAAGGCATTCAGGAAGATGTGGTCATCTGCCGCGATCACTCCTCAGCATGCGGTGGCATTGGAACAGCTTGGCAAGGAACTGGGCATCTCTCCTGAACGTCAACTTCAGCTCGAGCATCGACTCCACCAAAATCCTCAGCCAGATTCCCGACCTGCGAATATCCTTGTGATTGATGACGACGAAAAGATGCTATCGTTGATTGCCCAAATGCTCTCTTATCACGGGTACGAAGTTACAGCACTTCAGACGTCGGATGAAGCATACACACTTCTCAAGAAGTGGAAACCCGGATTGATTTTGTGTGATGTTAACCTGGAAACTTCAACGATGGGAGGTTTCAGTTTCTACGAGAAGATTCGGCATTTCGAACATCTCAAAGACGTGCCCTTCCTCTTCCTCACGGGATTGAGCGACGAAATCCTTGTTCGAACGGGAAAAGAACTAGGAGTTGATGATTACCTTACAAAACCCATCTCAGAGCAAAGCCTGGTAGCTACGATCAAAGGGAAACTCAAAAGGTTCAGCGAACTGAAGGGTAAATCGTAACTCTTGTGGTGGATGTGCAGAACATTGAAGTGCCGAATACCTCCTCATCGGATTTTTGACAACGATCTGTGGATTCCGAATCTCTGATATTTCCAAAACCTCAAACGAACCGACCTGCCTCAGAACAAAAGGCGTTGCCCCCCCAACCGGTCGATCCGATTGAAAGACTCTTGCCCCTGGGTCTTAAACTGCTCGGCATGTTCCTTTGTGGAGTCTTGCTTTACCAATCAGCAGACTCCGGATCAGCGTTTCCACCGCTTCCTCAATCTCTTCTCTACAATCTGTACTATGTTGCCATCATTACCCCGCTTCATGAAGGAGGTCATTTTCTTTTCATGCTGTTTGGAAGGACCTTGTATATCCTCGGCGGGTCATTTTGGCAAGTGATGACTCCCCTCATCCTCTTTGCCGTGGCGATGAAACAGAAATCCTGGTTTGCGTATGTTTGGCTTGGTCTCGCCGGTACTCACTGGATTTCACTCTCCTCCTACATTTACGATGCTCCATTTCGCTCTCTTCCACTCCTCGGTGGACACAAGAGTGGTCACGATTGGTATAACCTTCTGATCCATTGGCAAATGTTGGACGACGCAGCGAGTATCTCGGACTTTGTGTACTACACAGGAATCACTCTGGGAATTGCAGGAATCGTATCCGGCATTTCGGTCGCCATCATTGCGTATATCAAGTCTCCCCGCACCAAGTCGATCCTGCTCGAACCATAGGTCGTCGCTCTTTCCGTCTCCCGATCCTCTGTTTTCCGGGTGTTTGACAATACGACAAATTTGTCATATTGTGAAAATATGGCATACGGACAAATCGCCGGTCGTGGTGCGGGATTCAATCCACCCAATAGATTCGAAGAAATTTCCATACGTCCTGCTCCCGAGGATATAGCTCAATACTTCGAAGATCCGGAACCTAATGCAAAGGTCCTCACGAAGTTTTACTTCGACCACACCAAGTCCATACTCGCAAAGAACGAAAGTCCTGATTTGGGATTTACGTATAGCCTCAATCCATATCGTGGTTGCGAACACGGCTGTATCTATTGCTATGCACGCCCTTCACACGAGTATCTTGGCTTCTCTTCCGGAATCGATTTTGAATCAAAGATCCTTGTCAAGTTGAATGCCGCGAAACTCCTGAGAGAAGCGTTTATGGCAAAATCCTGGATACCACAGACGATACTTCTTTCCGGAGAAACCGATTGCTACCAACCAGTCGAACGAAAACTCCAAATCACGCGTGAATGTCTCAAAGTATTCCTGGAGTATAGAAATCCCGTCTCCATCATCACAAAAAACGCTTTGGTGAGACGCGACCTGGACCTTTTGAAAGAACTTGCCGGTTTCAACCTTGTTTCCGTTACCATCAGCGTCACAACGCTCGATGAGTCTTTGGCCAGAAGGATGGAGCCCCGAACGTCATCTCCGCTAAACAGGCTCGAAACTGTGAATTATCTGGCAACCAATGGAATTCCTGTGAGCGTGAATATCGCCCCGGTCATTCCCGGCCTGAACGATATCGAAATTCCCGCAATAGTAAAACGAGCGGCGGAATGCGGGGTCTCAAGCATTGCCTATTCGATGCTGAGACTACCCTATGCTGTAAAAGATTTGTTCCTCGACTGGCTCAGACGAGAGCTCCCGGAAAAGGCGCAAAAGATCGAAAACCGCATCAGGGATACGCGTAATGGAAAACTGAGCAATTCGGAATTCGGTATACGGATGAGCGGAGAAGGGAAGATTGCTGAATCCATCGAGCAATTGTTTAGGTCCTCGATGATGCGTGCCAGCCTGAAAAGTTCGAGATCAAGTCTGTCGACGAATTTGTTTATCAGAAACAAGGATCAATTCGGATTGTTTTGAACCGACAATTGCTCGGGGAGATGTGATGACGATTCTGGGATGTTCGAGGGAAGGTTGAGGGTGGTTTGCTCAGCCTTTTATCTTGAGCTTGGCGAACAATTTCTTCCTCGAACGTTTCGGAAAATTTGGGGTCGGGATGTGCTGATAGATCAGCACAGTCTTTTTCAGACTGTCGAGATAGGCTGTACAATTCGGACACGACGCCAGATGTTTCTTGATGGCCCTGCATTCGGCGGAATTGATGTGTTCGTCAAGTTCTCCGCAAACGTGTTTCGTCACTTCGAGGCAATCAATCTTTTTGAGATTCATGTTGTCATGTACTCATTGAGTTGTTCACGAAGAAATATTCTGGCCCTTCTAAGGCGTGATTTGACTGCCGGGATAGACAGCTTGAGGACCTTGGAGACTTCTTCGGCTGACTCGCCTTCAATATCCCGGAGCACAAAAACCACCCTGTAGTCCACCGGCAATTTCTTAATAGCGCCATCCAACAGCGATCGCAGTTCTTTATTCATGAGCGAATCAATCGGCGTATCCTTCCACGAGGCTATAGTCTGGACGATGTGACCCTCGGCATCTTTAATCGGATCTTCGTGAAACCCGTCGGGGGCATCGATACTGATTGACGCTCGATCCATCTTGCTCTGACGGTGTTTCATCATGCAATTATTCACAACGATAGAATACAACCACGTAGTGAATTTCGACTTGCCATCGAATTGCTTCAATTTGCGGAAAACGTTCACGAATGTATCCTGCCAGGCTTCTTCCGCTCTTTCCCTATCGTGACACACTTTGTAGGCAAAACCATAGACTGTCGATTCGTACTGTTTGACGAGCTGGGCGAAGGCGCGCTCGTCACCATTTTGCGCTTTTCGTATGACAGCCATGTCGCGGCTTTCGGATTCGCGTTGATGTTCCCTGGATTTCAATAGACGTCCGTACTCACTTTCCCGCGAAACGACCGATAGACATACACGAAGTATCCAAAGGTGAGGAGCATGCCAAATATCCACCACGTAAACCCGACGCTCAAACCATACTGTTGTGCCGCGGTATTATAGATCGTGAGACCGTACTGAGGTTCAGTCGACGAGGGAAGGACATTTGGGTAAAGGCCAAAGGCCGTGCTGGCCAACATGCCGACGACGAATGCTGAAGAGGAAAGGAATGCGAGGAAATCCTGTTTTCGACGATTGTGATACATCATTCCGGATGTCCCGACAGCACCGGTAAGGACAAAGACGAACCCCCACGGATGGGCGGAAAAATTGTCCCAAATCTGCGGCCTAATGTATGATGCTGCAATCAACGCAACGATTGAACACGAGACAATCCCCCACCACGCAATGAATGCAATGGATCGGGCCCGACTCTGAATCTCTCCTTCAGTTTTCATCGCAACATAATTGCTGCCGTGAGAGGTAAGGGTGAAGAATGCAACCAGCCCCATTACAACAGTGAACCAGTCCAGGATTCCCGCCTGCGGAACGACCGTAAACGTTGTCCACAACGGCTCGAAGAAATACCCTTCTTGATTCAGCGGAACGCCGCGCACCACGTTGCCAAGAGCGGCACCGAAGAATATGGCAAGGAGAATACTGGCGAATGAAAACGTGAAATCCCAGAATCTGATCCACAGTGGATGACGAATGGAATGGCGGAATTCAATTCCAAGGCCCCGCAACATCAACAACCATAGGACGATAATAAGAGGAAGGTAGAATCCGCTAAAACTGGATGCATAGAGAAGAGGGAAGGCCATATACAACGACCCACCGGCTGCGAGGATCCACACCTCGTTCCCGTCCCAAACAGGACCGATGGTTCGAAGAATGATGCTACGTTCATCTTCCGTTCTTCCCGCCAATAAATGGATAATCCCGGCACCGATATCAAAACCGTCGAGAACGACATACATTGCCAGCATGAACGCGATTATCGTGAACCAGAGTGTTTCCATCCTATTTCCCGATCAATTGGTTTTGTCGTTAATGGCTTTTGGCTATCGCCTCAGGTCCTTCGTTGATTAGCTTGATTACAAGAAAAAGAAAGAGTACTCCGATAACGAAATACATTCCCAGAAACCCCAGCAACGTAAACAATCCGTTGCCTGCCGAGACGGTTGGCGATGAACCTGCAGCCGTACGCATCAGGTTATACACAAGCCAAGGTTGGCGCCCGAGCTCCGCGGTCAACCATCCTGCAGTGTTCGCAATGTAAGGAAAAGGAAAACTCAGCATCAGGATCCACAATGCCCAACGGGTGGAGAAGAGTTTTTCCTTCCAAAGGAGCAATACACTCAAGATCATGACAGCGATGAATATTGTGCCGAGGCCGACCATAACGTGATAGGAATAATACAACAGCGGAATATTTGTCGGCCAAATGTCTTTGGAGAATGCCGGCAGACCTTTGATCTCAGCGTTCCAGCTATAGTGTGTCAGGAAACTGAGAAGTTTGGGGATGTGAAAGGGATTGTCAATATCCATCTTCTCCATGTCAGGTTGGCCAAGGATCACCAGTTCTGCACCTTCCTTCGTTTCAAAGACCCCTTCCATCCCAGCGAACGTGACAGGCTGAAACTCATAAATATTCTTCACCTGGCCATCTCCAGTCGGAAATGCTACGAGGATCGATGCGATCACGCCGGCAAGAATACCGATGCGGATGAAGATCCTGCCGTATTCCAGACTCCGGCCGGCAAGGACATAATATGCTCCAACCGAGGCTACGACAAAAGAAGCGGTCACGACCGCGCCAATAATCGTATGCGTATACTGCCAGATTGCCCAAGGATTCAGAATCAATCCCCAATAGTCGTTGACCTGCACCGAGCCGTTCACCAAAGTGTATGCGACCGGATGTTGCATCCAGGCATTCGTTGCGACAATAAGATAACCCGAAACCCATGAACCCAAGAACACAAGGAACGCCGCTGCGAAGTGTCCTTTTGGTCCTAATCGTTTTTCCCCGTAAAGAAAGAGTCCAAGGAAACTGGATTCAAGGAAGAATGCAAACACACCTTCCATCGCGAGGGTCTGGCCAATCACTCCTCCCGCGTATGTCGAAAACCTTGCCCAATTCGTCCCGAACTGAAACTCCATCGGAATACCTGTAATGACGCCGACGGCAAAATTGATTGCGAATATTTTTGCCCAAAATCTCGCGGCGCGGTTGAATCGATCGCCGTTACGTCGAAGGGAAAGTCCTTTCATAATCACAATCAAAAGCCCGAGTCCCATCGTCAATTGGGGAAAAAGGTAGTGATACGTGATAGTGAAGGCGAATTGAAGTCTGTCTATTAATAAGGCATCTTCCATAGAGAGATCCTTAAGTCTGTCATTCCGGCAAACACGTGCATGTGGCGTTTGGTTGGCGCTGTGGAGCTTGAAGCGCTCGTTTGATATGCTGAGGAATAAGGTAATCAAAAAAACCTCTTATCTTCAACCTTGTAGCTTCAGTGCACTGCACAGAGTCTAAGAATACCGGACTCCGGGACAGAATACCTCGGCAGTGTAAGGGCACGGTGCTCGATGTCTACTGAATTTGTGTTGAACGATGAATTACCGATCGCATGTTCTTCGTCGAAGAAACAAATTGGAAGAGTCAAAAAAACCATGCCTTACTTTGAAACGAAATCCTGATGAATCCAAAAAACGTCAATACTCATCAATTTGACTTTTCTCAATTTTGAGATTGATATTCGTCGAGGTGTCTAATCGTTTCGTTTTGAGTCGTTTCCACAGGCTGATTTTGAATTAGGGACGACTTGGAGTACATTTCACTTGACTCAGCTTGACAGATCGGGGTGATTACGGAAGATTCGAAAAAAATATCGGAGACATTAGAGAACCTCGCAGTCCACGAGCACCTTGCATTACTTTTTTCCAGCCAGCGCGAACAATTCGAAGTCATTGCACCATTTCTCCATATGGGATTGGAACGTGGCGAACGCTGTCTCTATCTCGCCGACGACATCACACCCAAGGCCATCATAGGACGCCTTAAGGCGGAAGGAATTGAAGTCGAGAACGCGCTGGAGGCGAAGTCACTGGTAATCGAGGTCAGGAAAAGAGGATATTTTGATCCGGAGTTTATGATTCGTCTTCTGAAGGAATCTGCGGAAGCTGCGATTGCAGATGGATATTCAGCATTGCGTGTAACGAGCGAAATGAGCTGGTTGTTGGCAAGAGACGGTGGCATTGAGCGTCTCAACGACTTCGAAGCGATGCTCAATTATTTCTTCCCCCAATATCCTGCCCTCGGAATTTGCCAGTACGACCTCCAGAAATTCCGTCCGGAGACAGTAAAAGAAGTGGTCCTCTGTCATCCGAACGTGATCGTCGGCGGTTCGCTTCGGAAAAACCCGATGGAGGACAGCAATGTCCGGCTCAACCTCGTTATTACCGAACAACAGCGTATTGAAGAAGAACTTCGCCAGAGCGAAATGAGACTCGCCGAGGCCCAACGTTTGGCGCATCTCGGCAGCTATGAATTCGACGTCCATACCGGTCAATCGAAATGGTCGGACGAGACATTCCGGATTCTTGGACTTGACCCGACGATTGCCAAACCGTCGATTGACGAACTGATACGTGCCGTCCACTCTGAAGACAAAATCCGGGTTCAACGGACGATTGTTTCGGCCTTGAAAGAACGCGCTCCGTTCGAGCTAGAGTTCAAGATTACTGTCGGTCATTCGGTAAAGCATTTGTTGGGAATTGGACAGGTGGGATTAGACGACTCCGGCGAAGTGTCAAGAATGTTCGGAACGCTCATGGACATTACTGAACGACGCCGGATCCTGGATGCACTGCAATTGAGTGAGGAGCGATATCGGCGGCTGCTTGCGTCAGTAACGGACTATGTGTATTCCGTTTCGATCATAGAGGGACGCGCCGCATCAACTTCTCACGGAGCGGGATGTCTCGCGGTGACAGGGTACAGTCCGGAGGACCACCTTGCAGATCCATTCCTCTGGTACACCATGGTCTTTCCGGATGATAGAATTCTCGTCACGGAAGAAGCGGAGAAGCGAATGCGCGGTGAATCAGCGCGACCGCTCGAACATCGTATCATTCACAAAAACGGATCGCTTCGGTGGGTCCGGAACACGATCGTCCCGCGGCGCGATGCAGATGGAAACCTGATCGGATACGACGGGCTCGTTGAAGATATCAACGAACGTAAATTGATTGAAGAATCGGTTCGTGAATCCGAATCTCACTACCGGGCAATGATCGACACCTTTGACGGTTTCGTGATGATGTGTCGGTCGGATTATCGGATTGTGTTTATGAATGCTCAATTTATCAAACGTGTTGGTAAAAATGCTTGTGGCGAAGACTGCAGGGAATTTGTTCGCGAAATGGCAAATATTATTCCGCCATTTATCAGCGACAAAGCACTGTCCGGAGAAAACCTTAGCTGGGAAGCGCACTGTCCCGACCAAGGACAGTGGTTTTCGATCGTCAACACGCCCGTACGTGGAGTGAGTGAAAATATTTCCGTGCTTATCACGATCCAGGACATCACACAAAAGAAGAGCATCGAACAGGCCTTAAAAGAGAACCAGGAACGCAGCAGGGATGTGGTGGAGACGGTTGAAGAATGGATTTGGGAACTCTACCCGAACGGTATCTTCAAATTTACCAGCGGCAAAGTGATACAGTTTCTGGGCTACGAACCAGTGGAATTTAGCGGGAAGTCGTTCCTCGATTTTCTGATGCCGTTTGAAATGGAAAGGATTTCCACGATTTTCCGGGATGCCATCGCGCTGCAAAGGCCGATCGTATCGCTCGAACTTGTTTGCAGACATAAGGACGGTCATCCCGTCAAATTTGAAACTTCCGGCAAACCATTCTTTGATGAAGCGGGAGCGCTTTTGGGATACCGTTGTATCAGTAGGGAAATCGCCGACCGCAGGAAAACCAAAGAGGAAAAACCCGCCCAATCGTAAGCACCTGTTGCGACCGGCTTGGCGGGAGTGCAGTCTGCTGTTTCCACCCGCCATTGTTTACCAATTTTTGACTTGACTAATTCCGGTAATCATGTTAATTTAAGACAAGTAAGTCTGAATAAGCCATGAGCATTATCTTTAGCCGACAATGTGAGTACGCGCTGCAAGCGACGTCATACCTGGCTCTCAAGCCGGCAGGGAAAATGACGTCGATCAAAGAACTGACAAAAAAGCTCGACATCCCGTATCATTTTCTCGGAAAGATCCTGCAAAGCCTTGCATACAAGGGATTGCTCAACTCCCAAAAAGGGCCGACAGGCGGATTCGCTTTGGCGATGCCCGCTCACGAGATTACGCTCTACCACATTGTGGATGCGATAGACGGTAATGATTTTATGAACAAATGCGTGATGGGATTCCCGGAATGTACGGGAAGGAACCCGTGTGCAGTTCACGAAAAGTGGGGTGGACTCAGAGATGGAATCTATAATATGCTTGTGAATAAGAACATCGCACAAATCGCGAAGGAAATGAAGAAACCGGAATTCCGGCTCTTTGCCGGGTAGTTTTTTTTGAACATATTTCAGAGTAATTAGTCTGTATATATCTCGTAGGGGTCAATTCAAGGAGGCGAATGATGAAAACTGAAGATGAAGTTGAGGTAATGGTTGGAAGGGACAAAGGTTCAAAACGCGAAACCGACGTAGTCGTCGACAGTTCGATATGGCGCACTTCTGCGGACGATGTCGAACACAAAGAACCACAGGCTCAATCAATCAAGCAACCAAGGCATCTTAAAAAGTTGTCTCCCGAATTGCGAAAGCCGAAGATCTTTTTCTCTAAAGAGAAGAACTTGTTGCGGCGAGTTCTCTGGAGACTCAAGGAAGATTCCCAGTTCCTCCGTACCGCTGTGCAAATGGCATTCGGATTGCTTTGTCTCTGGATCGGAGTCGAGTTCCACCTCTTTGTTTCCTGGGGACAATCCGACGGCAATGTTGCCTTTCATTCGCGACCTCCCGGAGTGGAGGGTTTTCTCCCAATAAGTTCCCTGATGAGTCTGAGATTCTGGTTGCAGACAGGTGTCATCAACGACATTCACCCTTCGGGACTCTTTATTTTTCTTGCAATCCTCCTTGTCGGCCTGCTGCTCAAGAAAGCCTTCTGCAGCTGGCTCTGTCCAATCGGCACCGTAAGTGAGTCGCTGTGGCGGTTTGGCCAGAGAGTTTTCAAACGGAATTTCGTCGCACCTCGGTGGCTCGACTATCCGCTGCGTTCACTTAAATATATCCTCATGGCGTTCTTTGTCTATTCGATTTGGCAAATGGATGTAGTCTCACTCAAGGCATTTCTCTACAGCCCGTATAATAAAGTGGCAGACGTGAAGATGTACCTCTTCTTTGCAAACATATCATCGTTTGCTCTGTGGACCATCCTCACTCTCGCTGTGCTTTCCGTCTTTGTCAGGAATTTTTGGTGTCGCTATCTTTGTCCGTACGGCGCTTTTCTCGGAGCTGTGAGTTTCCTGAGCCCCGTGAAGATTACGAGACAGAAGTCAACCTGCATTGATTGTGAACTCTGCACGAAAGCGTGTCCGGCCGGAATCAAAGTGCACAATGCCTCAAGAGTCTGGAGTGATGAGTGCATGAGTTGCCTCGAGTGTGTTGCCGTGTGCCCGGTGAAGAATACACTCGACGTGCGCCTTTCGAAAAATTCAGAACCCATCCCAAACTGGGTGTTTGGGACTCTTGTTGCAGGTGTCTTTGTGGCAGTTACGGGCCTTGCAATGATTACTGGGCACTGGCAAAACAGCATCTCACAATCCGAATATGCACGGCGAATTCCACAAATCGATTCGCCGCTTTATCAACATTTTCGCGGACAGGTTCCCGCCTATGATCCCAATGAATGACGTTGGCAACGAAGTGATGCAAAGCGTGTCAGGATTCTACGATGCTCTCGCGCCAGAGTATGACAGCATGACTGGATTTCAGAAAAGATTCGTTCACGAGACGCCTTTCATTCGTTTGCTGGTCGAGAGGTACAAGATTCGCTCGGCAGTTGACGCTGGATGTGGAACTGGTTTCCATGCGCTCCTTCTCGCGCAGCTCGGTGTGCAGGTGACTGCAATTGATGTCTCCGCGGAAATGATTCATGAGGTCCCGAAACACGCCGCCGAATTGGGTGTCTGTATAACCACGGTGCAAGCAGATTTCAAAGAGCTTAAGCGCATAAAGGGATTAAAAGTTGATGCAGTCTTCACTATGGGAAATTCTCTTGCGCATCTTCTCTCGGAGGAGGATCTTCAATTAACACTGAAGAGCTTCGAGTCGATCTTGAATCCAGGTGGGATTCTCTTCATTCAGAACCTGAATTATGATCGCATCCTTGCGGACAAAGAAAGGTTGCAGAGCATCAAGGAAGTTGATGAAAAGACGTTCGTCAGGTTCTACGATTATGGAGGTACGCTTCTCACGTTCAATGTCCTCACTATCACGAGAGATGACGGAATCTCGAGACAAAACCTGGAATCAGTCCAACTGAGACCTGTTTCCTTTGTTGAGTTGAGTGCGATGCTTTCGGAGCTCCGATTCGAGGGTATTACTTCGTTTGGTAGCATAGCAATGGACGAATATTCACCAGCAAAATCCAAGGATTTGATCGTGCTAGCGAGAAAGAAAGCCTGAAGGAACGGCGATGAAGTCGGAACGGCCAGACGTATATCCACTGTTCTTATAGACACCGGAAGGTCGCACGTGAGCAGTCTTCGATAAATCTAGAGAAAGGCATTCTATGCGTGGCAAGCTCTATGAATATTTTGAGTCCGACCATAAACGGCTCGAGGGACTACTGAACCGCGCTACTCAACGTCCGAGTACATTTGATATGGACTTATATGGAGAATTTCGTTCTGGTCTACTGAGGCACATCGGTTTGGAAGAACGTATACTCTTTTCCGCTGCACAAAAATCCAAGGGAGGCGAGCCGTTCCCGAGCCTGCCAAAGCTGCGTCTGGATCACGGTGCCCTCACAGCGTTGATGGTGCCTCCCCCAAGCGAGGGCATTGTTGCTGCGATTCGCGCCATCCTCATCGCCCACGATGCCATTGAAGAATCGCCCGGAGGCCCTTATGATGTATGCGACCAACTTGCCGGCACTGAAGTTGACGTCTTGCTCGAAAAGGTCCGAAGTGCTCCTGCAGTGCCCGTAGTGCCGCACAGGAACGAACCATTTGTCATCGACGCTACACGGAGAGCCCTCAAACGGGCAGGATACAACCTTGAAGATTTTGAAAAACGATAGCCTGGAATCCGAGATCCGTAACGCATATTCAACATTTGCAATGCAGTGAATCATCATGACAATAAGATTGAAGAGAGTATACGAAAAGCCGGAACGATCAGACGGTGTTCGTATTTTGGTTGATCGACTTTGGCCGCGGGGCTTGGCAAAAGACGAGGTAGCATTGGATGAATGGTTGACCGACATCGCACCTTCGAACCGTCTGCGGATCTGGTTCGGCCATAAGACAGAACGCTGGTCGGAATTCCAAAGAAGATATAGAAGAGAACTGACGTCGTCCGAGAAAAAGACGGTTGTCGCACGATTGAAAAGAATTGCCAGAATTTCGACGGTAACACTCCTCTACGCATCGAAAGACACGGAACGTAATAACGCTGTTGCACTTGCTGGATTCTTGGCCGGAAAGCACAAGCAGAGTCATTAAGAAATGCTGCATTGGCCTCGATCAGTTGGAATCGACTCGGCCATTATCAAATCGGCAGAACAATAATCCGTGAGACGTTAACAGCATTGCCGCAATCCGCATAATTCTCTGCCCCAGCAATACGCACTGACGACCGGAAATCAAGTTTCTACGATCGGTGTTGTCAATTTTTGGAAAACCCCAAATCCCGCTTCTTGCTTCGACTTCAAATTCTTGATACTATCTACATCACCTTTCTGTGCATGTCTCCAGTACACGCGGATCGAAATTTCACATCGTCCGTCATAGACCAACATCAAACCGTAAAACGTCCATGAAAACCATCCCGCAATTTTTTGAGGAATCCGTCGAGAAGTACGGCAACAACGTGATGATGCTCGAAAAGAAAGCAGACCGCTACCAGTCTTCAACGTACAAAGATCTCCAAAACCTCGTCCATCGGTTCGCCGCCGGATTGATCAGTATTGGCATAAAAAAGGGAGATCGTATTGGGCTGATCGCGGAAGGTAGAAACGACTGGGTGATTGCCGAACTTGGCATTCTCTACTCAGGAGCAATCAACGTTCCACTTTCGGTCAAGATTGAAGAGTTGCCTGAGCTCGAGTTCCGACTTGCTCACTCGGGATGCAGAATGGTCATCGTATCCGGCTCACAAGCATCGAAGGTTTGCGCCATCAAGAACAATCTGGCAGAGCTCGAGAAAATCATTCTGCTTGATCCACGGGAATCGAACAATGAGGACATTCTGGACTATAAGGATATCCTGGATTGTGGCGAACGCTATCTTGAATCTCATGCGTCGGAATTCGAGACTACCTGGAGGTCAATACAAGGACACGATCCCGCAAACATCTGTTACACTTCAGGGACAACCGCCGATCCTAAAGGTATTGTTCTGAGCCACAACAACTATACATCGAATGTGCAGCAGGCGTGCGACCATCTGTTAATTCCATCCTCATACTGCTCGCTCTTGATTTTACCGTGGGATCACTCATTTGCGCACACGGCGGGAGTCTATCTGCTCATCAATCGCGGTGCGAGCATGGCATCGGTTCAGATTGGAAAGACGCCGATGGAAACGCTCCGGAATATTCCCGGTAATATCAGAGAGACCCAGCCATCGTTTCTGCTCAGTGTTCCATCGCTTGCAAAGAGTTTCAAGAAGAATATCGAAAAAGGGATCCGCGAAAAAGGAGAGAGGGTGGAAAAACTTTTTCAAAAAGCCCTTACGCTGGCGTACGAGTATAACGGCGACGGCTCGAATCGAGGCAAGGGTGCGAAGCTTTGGAAGAAGCCTTTGTATATGCTCTATGATGCTTTGATCTTCAGCAAGATCCGTAAGAACTTCGGGGGTCGTCTGGAGTTCTTTGTCGGAGGAGGTGCACTGCTCGACATCGAATTGCAGAGGTTCTTTTACGCCATTGGCATTCCGATGTATCAGGGATATGGATTATCAGAAGCAGCGCCAATCATTTCCGCCAATACCCCTCTGAAACATAAAATGGGATCTTCCGGAGCTATCTTGCCGAGGCTCGAACTCAAGATTTGCGATGAACACGGATTAGAACTTCCGGTTGGACAGCAAGGGGAAATCGTCATCAAAGGTGAAAATGTCATGCTGGGGTATTGGAAGAATGAGAAGGCCACGCGAGAAGTACTCCGTGATGGGTGGCTCTACACCGGCGATATCGGGTATCTCGACAGCGACGGTTTCCTGTTCGTCCTTGGCCGGGAAAAGAGCCTCCTCATTAGTCACGACGGCGAGAAATACAGTCCGGAAGGGATCGAGGAAATGGTTGTCGCACACTCTGCCTTCATCGACCAAATGATGCTCTACAATAATCAGTCGGCGTACACTACCGCGCTTATTGTTCCCAATCGTGATACTATTCTCAGTTGGTTGTCCAGGAACAACTTATCCTGCCGCACAGAGGAAGGCCAGGATGCGGTATTGAGAACAATTGAGAAAGAAATCAACGCGTTTAGGCCGGGAGGACAGTCAGGCGGATTGTTCCCGGATCGTTGGCTTCCGTCCGCTCTTGGGGTTCTCGGTGAAGGGTTCACGGAACAAAACCACTTCCTGAATAGCACAATGAAAATGGTGCGGGGAAAGATCGCGGAGTTCTACAAGAATCGAATCGATTTTCTCTACACGGCAGAAGGGAAGGACGTCTGCAACCACCAGAACCGGACAATTATCAAAAGGATGGGAGAGTAGTGGAAATGGCTGAATCTGCGTCGGCAAGCCTGGCGTAGAGAGACTTTCCACGGACAAACAAAAATCCCCTTCGCCGCTTTCGCTACGAAGGGGGTTCTGATTGAGTCCAGAACTTGCTACTTGTTTGCTTTGTAAAACTCCTCCATGAATTTCACGAGAGCCTCTACCGATGCGATCGGGCAAGCATTGTAAACAGATGCTCGGCAACCACCAACGGAACGATGTCCCTTTAAGCCGAGCATTTTTTTCGTCTTCGCCTCACCGAGAAATTTTTCTTCGATTTCTGGTGTCGGCATTGTCCACGTAATGTTCATCAGCGATCGATCTTCCTTATTGACGACGGCTCCTTTGTAGAACGTCGGATAGGCGTCGAAGACATCGTAGATGAGTTTCGCTTTCTTTTCATTACGAGACTGGATCGCATCGAGTCCGCCCTCCTTCATGATCCATTTCAGCGTACGACCAACAACAAATATCGGCAGCACAGGAGGTGTGTTGTAAAGAGAGACGCCGTCAACGTGGGTTTTGTATCTGAACATCGTGGGAATGTTCGTCTTCGCTTTGGCTTCCATCCACGCTTTCTTAATGACCACCATCGTGACTCCCGCGGGCCCAAGGTTCTTCTGAGCACCAGCGTAGATAAGGCTAAATTTGCTGAAATCCCGCCTGATCCCGAGCATGTCAGATGACATATCTGCAATGAAAGGAACACTTCCCACATCCGGAATTTTCTTCCATTCCGTCCCAAAGATGGTATTGTTCGTCGTGATATGGACGTAATCGGCATCCGGTGAGAATTTCAATTCTTTCGGCAACTGGTTGAAATTTGTTGACTTCGATGACCCTGCTTCAACAACCTCGCCGAGCATCCTGGCTTCTTTGATTGCTTTGGAGGCCCATTCACCAGTATTGATGTAGTCTGCTTTTTTGTGGAGGAAATTCATCGGCACCATCGCAAACTGCATGCTTGCGCCTCCGCCGACAAATATGACATAGTAATCCTGGGCGGACAGACCCATGATTGTGAGAGCATCCTGCTGTGCTTCCTGAATAACCTTCTCAAATGCCTTATCACGATGGCTTATTTCCATAATTGAAACGCCTAGGTTGGCAAAGTCCATTACGGCGTCCCTGGTTTCTTCAAGAACTGCCTGCGGTAAGATTGCCGGACCTGCAAAGAAATTATGTGATCGATTTGACATAGAAGTTACCTCCCAAATGGCCGTAAGAAATTTGATGGTATTTGCATTTATGACGAATTCCAGATTGAACAAACCCATTCCAACATACAGATAATTGCAAACTAATTCAGCACAATTCGGGAAAGCCATTCGAGCGTCTTTGTTTTCAAAATCGAATTTGGGAAAGTCGTTTGCTCGTTCACGAAAATTTCGCTATTTTTTCATCGATGGGATTCTCTTGCTCACTGCCGCCCATTCGAACACGGAGAAATCACGCGATGTCCTCCACAGTGTTTCGTCCAAACCTCTCGAATTTCTGAGACCAGAAAACTAATTCACGAGGACCCTTATGAAGATTCTAATCACGGATGGTATATCTCCTGATGGAGCAAGACTCCTCACGGAATCCGGACACGAAGTGTGCGAACAGAAATTGACCCCGGAGGAGCTTGTATCCAAGATCTCAGCGTACGACTGCATTATTGTCCGTTCGGCGACAAAAGTGACGAAAGAGGTTATCGAGGCGGGCAAAAATCTGAAAATCATAGCGCGCGGAGGAGTCGGAGTCGACAACATTGATGTGAAGTACGCAGAAAGCAAGAACATCAAAGTGATCAATACTCCCGGCGCTTCAGCGATCTCGGTGGCGGAGCTTGCCATCGCCCACATGTTGGCACTCAGCCGTTTCCTGCACGTCAGCACGATGGAAATGCGCCAGGGGAAATGGCCCAAGAAGGAATATTCCCACGGGATCGAGCTCTACGGCAAGTATCTCGGTATCATCGGATTGGGGAACATTGGCAAAGAGGTTGCGCGCAGAGCTCTTGGCTTGGGCATGCACGTGCTGGCCTACGACCCGCCATTTACGCCGATGGATTTTATGGTTGAGATTACGACGAAGGACAAAGTGATTGCCAAGTCCGATTTTATAACGCTTCACGTTCCCCTGGATAAAGCCGGACCGACGATCGGTAAAAAGGAACTTGATCAGATGAAGAAAGGTGTCATCCTCGTCAATTGTTCTCGTGGCGGTGTCGTCGATGAACAAGCTTTGCTTGAAGCGTTGAAGAGTGGTAAGGTCGGCGGCGCTGCACTGGACGTCTTTGTCAATGAACCGCCTACGGAAGCGCAAAAGGAATTGCTTAACCATCCCCGCGTAAGTGTATCACCGCATATCGGAGGATCTACAATAGAAGCACAGGAGAGAGTAGGGGTCGAAATAGCGTTGAAAGTCAACAAGTTCTTTAATCCAGAACACGCGAAAGGGGTTTGACCCAAAAGGATGGCGACGATTAAACCTTTTCGGGCATTTCGCCCAAAACCAGAACTCGCAGGAGAAGTAGCTTCAAAACCGTACGATGTTCTTACATCCGATGAAGCACGCGTGGAAGCGAAAGGACATCCGTATTCCTTTCTCCACGTGGGTAAACCGGAAATCGATCTCGATCCAACAATCGATTTGTATGATAAACGCGTTTACGCGAAGGCAAAAGAAAACCTTCAACACCTGATCGGCAAAGGAATCATCGTGCAGGATCACGATCCATCATTGTACTTGTATGCCCAGACGATGGATGGTCACACGCAATATGGTCTTGTAGGATGTGCGTCCATCGAAGAGTACACCAACGATACCATCAAGAAGCACGAATTCACAAGGCCCGACAAAGAAGAAGACCGATGCAATCATATCCGAGTGACCAATGCCCATACCGGACCAGTCTTCTTAACGTATCGTGACAATCGGGAAATTGACTCCATCGTGGAGAAGGTCAGGAGCAGTTCTCCAGCAAACGACCACGTTGCTGCCGACGGTATTCGTCATCAGTCGTGGGTAATTAGCGACAGTCGAACGATTGCGACGCTTCAGTCGCTTTTCGGTACAATCCCCAAACTCTATGTAGCAGATGGCCACCATCGCACAGCTGCAGCCGCCACGGTAGGTCGGGAAAGAAAAGCCCACAACCCGAAGCATAAAGGAGATGAGGAATACAATTTCTTTCTGGCCGTCTATTTTCCGGCAAGTCAGTTGAACATTCTCGACTATAACCGACTTGTCAAAGACTTGAATGGGCTGGCGGAAGGTGAATTTCGGAAAAGGATCGAGCAGAGTTTTACGCTGAGGGAAAGTTCGTCACAGGTTCGACCCAAGGACAAGGGAGATTTCGGGATGTTCCTGGATAAGAAGTGGTACGTCCTAAAAGCACACGATAATCTTTTGGAAAGTCCCGATCCCGTGAAGCGCCTTGATGTTTCAATCCTTCAGAACTTTATTTTGGATCCCCTCCTTGGTATCAAGGATCCAAGAACGGACAAAAGGATTGATTTCGTCGGTGGAATCCGGGGGCTCGGTGAACTGGAACGGCGAGTGAACTCCGGCGAGATGAAGGCAGCGTTCAGTATGCATCCGACTTCGGTGAACGAGCTTATGACCATCGCGGACGCGGGCAACGTGATGCCTCCCAAATCAACCTGGTTTGAACCAAAACTGCGGGATGGTCTGTTTACGCACTTCCTTGACTGACGGACCTGAATAGGGATGAGCGAACGCCGCTGGAGATGACCTCCGCGGCGTTTCTGTTTCAACTAGAAGATGCCAATCTTCTTTTTTGGATTTGGATCATGTTCATACGGGCATATCGGACGAGTCCACATTCCTGCTCACTCCAAAAATTCAAAAGTTGACCCTCGAACCGACCGCCATTCTGCAATGCTCAGAGCCGTTTTGCGAATGTCCAAATGACATGCTCTTGACCGGAAGCATTCGAGCAATCAATCCCTGCGCGGGAAGAGATCGATGGAATGTGCTGTCGATTGATGAACCATGATCAGACAAGCGTCCGAAGCTGATCGATTGTCATCGATGTGCGGAGAACGCCAAATTTGACCACAAGTCCCGACATTATTGTGTGTCCACGCAACCCCTTGGAAGCACTATTATCGTTCATTCATTGAAGTTCTGCGTTGATTGTCTTATATTTTTTCACGCATGCTCGTCCGTCACTGTCTTTCAATTAAAAGTAAGCAGGCCAAATTGCTTCATGAGGCAACACACCGATTCGGCACAAGTCGTATCCCTTTCCTTCTCTTTCTATTTACAGGTGGTTTTGTTTGTAAGACAGTCTCATCGAATGGGACGGTCCCTCCACGTACCGCCATACGGTCAGTGAACAATCTCGCCGTTCAATTCTCGGGAACGTATGACACAAATATTTTTCGTCGCTACGACATTGTATTTATCGATCCAGACGTTTCCCGGGATGCAGACGTAGACACACTTCTCAACCATCGGGTCCTCCCAATTGCATACGTGAATATTGGCGAAGCAGAAGCATACCGATGGTACTACTCCGACATTAAACCAGCATGGCTGTTTGGCGAAAATCCGAACTGGCCCAAGCACTACTATATAAACGTTAACAATGTTGAATGGCAACAACTCATCCTTGAAAAAATCCTTCCAAGAATATTCAGGAAAAACTTTTCCGGTGTGTTCCTGGATATGGTGGATATTGCCAGTCCGGATCTCCATCCTTCGACCCGCGAGGGAGTGATTGCGCTTATTGGAAAAATACGACGGGCATATCCGGAGAAGGTGATTATCATGAACGATGGGACGTTTCTTGTCGATCAGGTGAGCAGTTCTATCGATGGTCTTTGCGTGGAGAGTGTGTTCGCAACGTATGATTTCAAGTCGAAGACTTATTACATAAGGAACAAAAGCGAGGCTGAAGAGCGATGCAAGGAACTTTCAGGTATTATAAAGCAGTTTGGCACAAAAATTTTCCTTATTGACTACGCCTCCCCTGATGCCGTAACGACGAAAGCTTCCGTCATGACACAAGCACGCCAGTATGGATTTGTTCCGTTCGTCAGTACGATCAACCTGGATTCGATCCAATAAGCGGATCGCCTAATGAATCCGACATATTCAGGGGACAAAAGAAAATCGTTCTTATGTACTCCTTCAACAATCAAGAATGTACGACACTGGATTGCGGGTGTACTGTTGGACCACGGCGCTCCAACCCCATTTGTGAATGATTTAGTTCTCGCTGCGAGTGAGGCAGTGACCAACTCCGTCACCCATAGCTATGAGCCTACCCTGGAGGGAGTTGTCGACGTTCAGGTGCTTTTTTGGGGAAAAGAGGTGCAGCTTGTTGTCCGTGACTATGGAGCAAGTTTTGCATTTAAGGAATTCACGGCGCCAGACCTTACCATTCCTCACGAAGGGGGCTACGGCCTCTTCCTGATTCGGGCACTCGTAAATTCAGTAACGGTTGTCTCGCTTGATCGTGGAACTGAGGTTCGTATGGTCAAGAAGCTACCTTAAACGATTGACTATGGCGGATATCTGTCTCATACTGGAAGGAACGTATCCCTACAGAACAGGTGGCGTTGCCACCTGGACCGACAATCTCGTTCGTGGCCTTCCGGAATTTACTTTCTCCGTCGCCCACCTGTACTACGGACAAGAGCCCGCGCAGACAAAATTTCTCTTCCCTCAAAACCTGGTTTCCGTTCAATGCATTTCGCTTAACGATTCACGAACCTCAGTCACGATGCAGAGCCTTGTCGACATGCTGCCCGAGGCAAGGCTGGTTCACTCTCTTTCGACAGGTATTGCGGGAATGTTGGGGACAGAATCGAAACTCCGAAAGAAATTGCCGTTTGTCCTCACAGAGCACGGCATCTACTGGCATGAAGTTGAGCTAGGCGTCGATGAGCTCGAATGCGGCTTTAAGATTGTGAAAACAGAGCACGGTGAACTCCTTCTTGGAAAAACGTGGGCCGATTGGAACAGTTCGTTTCGCGATCTTGCCCGACGCGCCTATGGATCGGCCGATGTTGTCACGACAGTCTGTTCCTTTAACCAATCGCTCCAACAATCCCTCGGGGCTCCAGCATCGAAGTCATTCATCATACCGAACGGCGCGTCGATTCCCAGCAATCATAACGGCCGGTCACGGTTGCACGAATCGAAAACATATCCACGCATTGCATTAGTCGCCCGCGTATCACGGATCAAAGATGTCAAGACGTTTCTACGAGCGTGTTCCATTGTACAACAAGATCTTCCGAACGCCGAGTTCATAATAGTCGGCCCCACAGATCACGACGAGCGGTATGCTGACGAATGCAAGGAACTGGCGGATGAATTGCTTCTTCGCAGAGTTATGTTCACTGGTGAGGCAACTGTCGAGCAATTCTATCCATCAATTGATATCGCGGTTTTGACCAGCGTGAGCGAAGCCCAGCCTCTCGTAATTCTCGAAGCCTTTGCACACGCGATTCCTGTTGTAACAACCGATGTCGGTGGACTGCCCGAGCTTGTGATGGGAAACGGACCATCGAAGTTGCCGGCCGGCATTTTGTGTCCTGTCGCAGATCCTAAAAGCATTGCGGAGGGAATTGTGCGTCTTTGCAGCGATGGCGCGCTCTATCGCAAGTGTGCTCAAACTGCCCTTGCACGTGTTACGTCCGACTATTCCGCTGAGGCGGTCATTCGTAGTTATCGGACAATCTATCAGAAACTCCTAGGAAACGGGGACTAAACAAATGAAAATTCTGGTCACAGGTGGTGCCGGATTCATCGGTAGCAATATCGTCGAACACTTCCAAAGGACGGACGAAGTGATAGTTCTTGACAGTCTTCGATCGGGGTTCGAGCGAAATCTGCAGGGATTTACGGTACAGCTGGTGAAGGGAAGCATTACAGATAAGTCGATTGTCGAAGAGACGGCGAGAGGGGTGGATTACATTTTCCATCTTGCGGCACTCGTCAGCGTCCCTGAGTCCGTGGAAAAACCGCACGAAACTGTCGAAATCAACGTGCTCGGCACGCTTAATGTCCTCGATGCGGCACGAAAACAAAAGGTCAAGAAGGTTGTCATTTCGTCTTCGGCTGCTGTTTACGGAGATAACCCCACCGTCCCGAAAATTGAGTCGATGCTGCCGGAACCAAAAAGCCCCTATGCCATCACAAAGCTCGATGCGGAGTACTATTCGAAAATGTATTCCTCCGAATTTATGCTGCCGGTCGTGTGTCTGCGGTATTTCAATGTGTTTGGCCCAAGACAGAACCCAAAGTCGCAGTATGCCGCGGCCGTCCCGATATTCATTGACCACGCGCTCAGGAACCAGGACATTACCATATATGGTGATGGCGAGCAAACAAGGGATTTTGTGTATGTGAAGGATGTTGTTTCCGCAAATGTCCTCGCGGCAAAATCGGCTCCGCCTGGTGTTTACAACATTGCGTGCGGAGGCAAGATCACAGTAAACGATCTAGCGAAGAACATCATCGCGTTGACAAATTCCTCATCAACAATTCTCTACGCTGCTGAGCGGGCAGGTGACGTCAAACACTCGCAGGCGGATATCCATCGGTCGAGAACGTTTGGGTTTCATCCACAGTATTCCCTGGAGGAAGGTCTGAAACCTACGGTTGCATATTTAGCCAACAAACAGTGACGAACGAGCGACTTTCCGTTCTGCTTATGACTGAGGGGACGTATCCCTATGCCGGAGGAGGTGTCAGCACGTGGTGCGATGTGCTGTGTCGCGGTCTGAGCGAAATCGATTTCCATATTATTGCGGTTACAGGCACTCCAATCGCAACGCTCAAATACAAGTTGCCGTCAAACGTTCGCCTTGTCTGTCAAGTCCCGTTGTGGGGGAGCGAGGAACCAACGGAATACGTGCGGCCGGATACCGCCTTTGCGGATATCTACCTCTCAAGGAACGAGACTACCGAGGACGTGGTGAGCGAACATTTCATTCCTCTCTTTGAGAGATTTCTTGAACAGATGTTGCGTCAGAATACACAAGAAGCAGCTGACCCCCATGTCGTGCACGAAATGTATCGCTATTTCAAACGATACGAATACAAATCTACCCTGCAAGCCTATCCAACGTGGCGGACATTTTGTTCGGTCATCATACGACGGTGGACAGACGAACAAATGCCGGAGCACGAACAGCCAAGCCTCTATGACCTGACTACGACCATGCGATGGTTGTATAATTTCCTCATGCCGCTGAACGTGGAAATTCCCCGCACAGATATTGCGCATTCGACACTGGCGGGCATTTCCAATCTTCCGATTGTCGTATCGAAAATGGAATATGGAACACCGGTCATCGTTACCGACCACGGAGTCTACATCCGGGAGCGTTATATTGCCATCTCGTCAGAACGTCTCACACCGTTTGCCAAAAGATTTCTTTTGCGACTCTCAGCGTATGCAAGCAGGCTTCTGTACACAATTGCAGATCAGGTTTCGCCGGTGTGCGACTACAACATGCGATGGGAGACCCGGTTTGGAGCGGATCCTGTCCGGATCCGAACGATTTACAATGGCGTCGACCCTGGAGTATTTATCCCGAAAGAGAAACCGGAAAAGACTTGGAATCGGCCGACCGTCGTTGCCGCTGCGAGAGTGTTTCCGTTGAAGGATATTGAAACAATGATCCGTTCTTGCGCATTCGTGCGGGAAAAGATACCCGACGTTCATTACATCGTGTATGGTCCCACAGACGTCGACCTGCCGTACACAGAACGCTGTCTAAGTCTCATCCGGGAATTCCAGCTTGGAGGAAATTTCGAATTCGCGGGCTTCCATTCTAAACCACACGAGCTATATCACGAAGGAGATATCAGTATTCTCTCCAGCATATCGGAAGGTTTTCCCTACACTGTGATTGAGTCCATGGCGTGTGGGAGGCCCGTCGTCGCAACAGACGTCGGCGGTGTTCGCGAGGCCCTTGAGGGATTCGGAATTATTGTCAAACCAAGAGATGCACGAGGTCTTGCCGATGGAGTCGTTGAGTTGCTGCTTAATGACGAATTGCGTCAACGGCTCGGAAGTTCCGCCCGCGAGCGAGTGTTGTTGCGATTCAGAACTTCGATATCCGTGGATGCGTATCTCAAATCGTATACCATCCTTGACGACACTCGGCTGAGAGCGGTGGACCTCAATGAAAAACCACGGTCATTGCAGGAGTAAAATTATCGATGACTGAGGAGGGAGAAACAATCGCAAAGTTGGTTGCTACCGATGGAATCGTGGAAGGAGTGCAGCTCCCAGGACAAACGGAATCCATGCCGGAAACCGAACAACAGATACTGATTCGCAAAGTCCACGAAATTCTTGGCAATCCTATCGATTCGTGGCAAGTTGCAGCCACGTTAGAAAGTTTGGGACTGCGGGATGTCGATGCTCGTGATCAATTCTTGAAAGAGAATGTTTTTGATCTGGCAGTCGATATTAAACGAATCATCAATGAAATGAAAAGCCCACGCGAACTTGCGTCGGCTGTGTCGCGAAAACAGGTCAAGCGAAAAGGGACACTGAAACGCGTCACCCGGTATTATGGAAAAGGTGTCCTCACGGCGCTCCCCATTTTCGGCCAAATCGTAACGATTTTGCTCTTTCGCTATTCATTATGGGCATGGGTCGATTTCACCGAAGCACAAGCGACCGTTGTCGCCCTCGGGACACTGTTGAGCTTTGTGGTTACCGGAGGATTCATTCAGAGCATTGGTCGAGAGGGTATCCGGTATATCGGAAGCCGCAACTATTTTCTTGCCGAAAAAATTTGTCTGAAACTCGTTGGGTACGGTACCATAGCGGTTCTCCTTGTCGGATTCATGATCTTCTTTCTCAATCTCGTAATACCTTTCTATGATACAAAACTTGTTATCATCAGCCTGGTATACTACGTCCTTCTGTCCGAACTCTGGCTTTATTCGTCTGTAGCATTTGTGCTCAACCGATTTCTTTCGATCTTTGTTATCATGACTGCAGGCGTAGTTCCGGTGTTCTTCATTATGGAGTATACGAGGCTCGGCATTTATGTCGCACACTGGAGTGGGTTGGTGTTTGCGTTGACAGTAATGATGGTTTACACCATGACGGATTTTCGGTCGATTGCCAACCTTACGGCGACCGACTTAAAGCTCGGCCGGTTGCCGAGGCCATCCGTCCGGGCTTACCTGGTTGCACCCTACTTTGTGTACGGGTTCTTTTATTTTCTGAACCTCTTTGTTGATCGAATTGTAAGTTGGTCGGCGCCCAATCCGGAATTGCCGCCGTATGTTATCTGGTTCCGCACACCCTACGAGCTCGGGATGGACTGGGCCTTGATATCGTTAGTCTTTACACTGGCAATGATGGAATACGTCATTCAAGAATTCTCGCATTATCAGCTCCCGGCTCAAAAAGCAGTGAAGGGATCCAGCATTGATCAGTACACCAGATTCTTTAAGAAATTTTACACGAAGTTTCTTTTTGTTCTCTTGGGGGTTGGGCTTCTTGACATCTTCATCACATATGCTGGAGTCCTCTACTTCAAGCAGTTCAGCCAGGTGCAGGAAATTAGAGATTTCTTTGCCAGCCAGATTACGTTTTTCACTTTTTATGTTGCATCCGCAGGATATTTCTTTATTGCTCTTGGACTCTTCAACAGTTTGTTCTTCTTTACTCTGTCGCGTCCCGAATTTGTTCTAAGGTCCATCATACCTGCAACAGCGGTGAATCTTGTCGTTGGACTTCTCGCCAGCCGGTGGATCAACTATCAATCCGGAGTGATCGGATTATTTGCTGGAGGTATCACGTTTGCATTTCTCTCATCGCGGTATGCCAGAAAATTTTTCCGTGAGCTTGACTACTATTACTATGCGGCGTACTGAGCGTTGACCGGGTATCACACGATATTCGCTCTGGGGTTGATTCGGGCACTCATCGGAAGCCTCGTTGTCATCACAGTATTGCCGCGTCTGATTGTACCTCGTTTGTTTCCAGCCGAACCGTGGAGAAATCGCGTCGGCGGAGCACTGGTAACTGGGGCGATTGTGATAGGAATCGTGCACAGCCTCGTATTGGTCGATCTTAACGACAGCGTTTCGTTCGGTATTGTGCTCGGCAGTATCATCGTTGTTCGGTTTTGGTATTCTCGAATTCGTGTCTCGGATAAACACTTGAAGAGTCACCTGGCATCTCTTATGCGATTCCTCGATTCGAATTCAATCAGATCGGCATTCGCGTCCGCCTGGAAGAAGTGCGCAGCAATCGGTACCCGTTGGTCGTTCGTCCAGTATTTGTATGCGATTCTCCTCGTCGCAATTCTGGCGTTGAGCGGATTTATCCGAATCGTGCCCGCCTGGAACCACGCGGCACCTTTTTCCGTGGAGTACTATGAGACCTTACAGAAGGTAAAACAACTTCAGATCAATCAAATGTACATTGAGGGGTACCGGGTGCCTCTTGGCTTGCCCGTTGCTGCCCAGGTTCTGGGATTGTTTTCGCAGATAAACTCGTCTCTCCTGCTTCATTTTCTTGGTGCCCTTTCTTCCATATTTCTGGCAGCATCGATTTCCTACGTAATCTATCGTTCGACGTTTTGTATCGAAGGAGGGATTGTGGGGGCGGCAGTTTTTGGTCTGTTCAGTGCTCTTTTACCGCTGGACCTTCGTCATCAGGTTGAGGCGGACAGTCTCGTTCTGGCGACCGCATTTGCATTACCGTCCCTTTCATTCTTTGTGGAATTCATTGCACAACCCGGTTACAAGTCGCTGATTGTCGCACTCGCCGGCCTTGTTGTCGCTGCTGCCGTCAATCTTTTTGTGGGATGCTTCACTGTTTTTGGAATGCTGATCATACTTCTTGCCAGCCTGGCCTTCGCATTTAGTATACAGTGGCTCCGCAAAATGAAGCTTCTCTGCACGGTGGCAGTCACGGCGCTGCTCGTTATCGGATTTGTTCTTTTCTTTCGGGCGGCCTTGACGCAGGAGAATTTGAAATACGCCCTCGAGATACTATTTTATGACAAGCATCTCAATCGCTATTTTTCGATGTATGCGGGTCTCGCGCCGGCATTTGATCGAACGTGCTACGGTCTATTTGGCCTCACCGTCCTCCTCAGTGCATTGCGCTATTACCACGAGACCGTTTCTGTTCAATTGCTTTCCTGGGGGCTCATCGGCATCGCTCTGGTAGCACTTGTCCCATACAGTTACAACGGAATCCTTTCGTATATTCAGTTTAGCCAACTGGCGTATCTTTTGGCTATCGTTGCTGCAATTTGTGCGGGCATCGTAGTGTCACTCTCGGGAATCGCCGGGGAGTTCGTACTCCGCAAACTCCGAGCAAGGACTTGGGTCATGTCATCGTGGAAGTTCCTGCCTGCAGCTGCGGCGCTTTGTCTTTTCTGGCTGTATGCGCCACCACAGAAAGTAACAATGGAATTCACCGCCGAGCCAGACGGTTTTGCCACAAGCTTGTATCTTATTGAGCAAAAATTCATGCCATATCAGTGGACTGTGGTTTCCCACCGCGGAACTGCGCTTAGCGGTATGAACCGCGGGAGATTTCTTGATTACGAATATTTCATTGAAAAATACGACCCCTTCATATACAAACACGGTACGCGTCAGGCCGTTCCCACACCGTTGTTGTTTTTCTTCATCGAACGCGCACATCAAAGAACTGAAATCACGACCGAAATCAGCAGCACGGATCGCAACGCCGAACAAAAGATGGAGAATTGGCTTGGCGAATACGATCAAAAGAATCACAACCTGGAGGTTTTCTACAGTGACGACAAAGTTATTGTCTATGAGCTTGAAGACCATTCGTTCAATGCGTTGCGGGGTTGACGCTTCGTCGATTATTGGACGCGATTGACCATGATCTTAAGTTCCTCACTCACAAAGCAACTCGGTGCATTCCTTAACAGCGTGAGCAGTTATGGAGGGATTGAGCTGTGCCTGACGGATGAGGCTCTGCAACCCATTGTCAGAACATCAGAGTACCGTCACGATGCCAAATTCGGTGTTTCGCCATTCGACGAGCCTCTCGTAAGGTCGGTAGTCCTGGACAAGATATTTTCAGGGAAACTTTTTGGAGAGTTGGGGAAGGCAAATCAGGGAAAGGGGAAGGCCGAGTCCATTCTCAATCTCGCGGCGGAAGGTGTTGAGTATTTCATAAAGAATGAAGCTGAAGTTCAAACACTGTCCGAGGAACTTCTTGAGCGATACCAGGAACTCCACGTGTTGTACGAAGCCATCGAGGATGTTCGAGCGATTTTCGATGAGCAAAAGATCTGTGAGATCATATTGAGGAAGGCTTTGCAGTCAGTCAACGCGGAATTTGGCGCGGTCGTATTCTCGGCTGAAGGAAAGCTGATAGTACGGCACTTCGAGCAAGGATCCAAATCGACGCGGGCATACAGTGAGAACGATTGTCTCCCGTCCGCCGAGAAAGTAATCAAGAGTGGAAAATATCTGGTTCTCGAACCCACAACCAGCCACGCTATTTCTGTGCTCGGCGTTCCGATCACAGTAACCAATTCGATCATCGGGGCGATGGTGCTCATGGGAAAGTCGCATGACGAGATGTTTACCTCCGGGGATCGCATTTCTGTAGGGGCTCTTGCAGGATATCTTGGTATCGCAGTTACCACAACACGTCTCATCCTGGAGTCGCGGGAAGCCGAGGCGCTCCGTCGCGAAATTGAATTCGCTCAAAAGATACAGCAAAGCCTTCTCCCGGACACGGTGCCCCCTTTTGCACACCTCGAAATAGCGGCGCACTGTGTTCCTTCAGCGCAGGTTGGAGGAGATCTCTTCGGATTTCAGAAATTGGGAGACGAGCGTTGGGCGATTACCGTGGCGGACGTTGCAGGGCACGGACTGGGAGCCGCATTCATCATGGCGTCGCTCCGAAGCATCCTGCGATCAGAGGCCAAATCGGGAAGCATTGCTTCAGATATTCTCAAACGTTCGAACAACATGTTTGGCGAAGATACACGTGGCAACGACGTGTATGCAACAGTGTTCGTTGCTCTGTATTCAGAAAAAGACAATTCCTTGAATTTTTCCAATGCTGGACATCCGGCTCCGCTCTTCTGGCAAGCAGCTACCGGAGAACTCACCGAGCTTCGTGATGGCGGAATGGCCTTGGGGCTCTTCAAAGAGGAAGAATATGATGATGGAACTGTAGTCCTTCGACCCGGCGATCTCGTAGTAATCTATACAGATGGCGTCACGGAAGCAAAGAATAATGACGGAGTATTTTTCGGTGAGGGACGACTGAAGGAAGTCATCAGGAACAATGCACAGAAAACAAGCTACGCTTTGTTGGAGGAACTGCTCTCATCGCTTCAACAGTTCCAGGGAGGGATGCGCAGTCGAGACGATATTACTGTTTTGATTCTCAAATCGAGTCAAGGACTTTGACCATTCCATGAAAGAACACAAAATTCTTGTGGTCGACGATGACAGCAGCATTCGTCGCCTTCTGTCCTACTTGCTCGAAAAGGGTGGATACACCGTTGTGACAGCTGAAGATGGCATAGAGGGCTTGGCGAGGGTCGAAAGTGTAAGACCGGAAATCATCATCACAGATTTGATGATGGGGAAACTCGATGGATACGAACTCTGTCGGAGCATCCGCGGGCGTCGAGAAAACGATACGATACGAATAATCGTTTTGACTGCGCGGGATCAATCAAGCGATATCGAGCTCTTGAAAGCTTCCGGGGTGGATTATGTGATGAAGAAACCGATCAATCCCCAAGAGCTCATGAAGACCATCAAGGAATTCCTAGAACCACTGTAGCATTTCCATAGGTGCCATTCGTGTTTGAAAAAATATTTCCCGGAAAACATTCAGCTGGCAGCGAGCATTCTCCTTCAGACTATTGGCACGAATTGGGACTGGTGCCGTTCGATCGAGAGCCTTCGGAAGTCTCGTATCGGGCTGTGGTTGACGTTCTCAATAACGAATTTCATTTTTCGACCTACTATATATACCTTGCTTCAATTGACAACTCCTTGCTGTGGCTCGAGTACATGGATTTGCGGTACGATGACACCGATAGAGCGTCTGAATTGAAACAGAAGAAAGATCTTATCGAGCTGTTGCAGACCCCTGAAGCTCAACTCCAGTTGGACGCAAGATTTGATTCTCTCGGACGAATCGAAGTCTGGGCGGGGACGTTTCTCAATATCCCTCTTGTGGATACCGACGGAAGTCGGGTGGGGACTGTCCTTGCAGGTCCGGATCCTCCCGAACGTTTTGGGCGTGCACAGACTTCGCACCTTGAGGATTTTTCGAATGCTGCTGGGACAACGATCCGAAAAATAAAGGCTTTGGCACGGCTTTCCGAGGAGCTTCGAGTCGCCGCTTCCCGTGCTCGTGTGACGCAAAGAGTACTTGGGTCGGCACTTGAAGTCAATCGATTTGTTTCGCTTCTGTTGGACCTCGCTCTCACTGCGAGCCGCACCGAAGCAGGCTTTGTCGCAATCGCGTCAGAGAATCTGATGGTAATCCGGGCGTCAAAAAATTTGCCAGAAGGTTTTCTCTCGAGCGTCAATTTGACCTCCAACAACGGACTTTTTGAATGGTCGATGGATGCAAATGACGTGTTAATCCTGCAGGACTACGAATTTGTCGCGACGTTTGGCATCAAGTCTATTCTGGCGGTGCCTCTGGTCGAAGACAAACGGCTACAGGGAATTTTTGCGCTCATCAATTTCGAAACAAGCAAAACGTTTGATGACCATAGCTTGTCCATTTTGAAGAACTTCTGCGAACAGATCAGGCTCGTCCTGAGCAATTCGCAATTGTTTGAACAATTCACTGAACGATACCTTGAAACACTGAAAGCGCTCAGCGGCGCTTATGATATTCGCTCGCCGTATGGCGAAGGGCATTCGAAGCGTGTCGCTGCTCTTTCGTTGGAACTTGGTAGGATTCTTGGCATCACTGCCGAGGAGTTGGATCATCTCGACCTCGCCGCCCAGATTCACGATATCGGGATGTGTGGTGTCGTCGAAATCAAGACCGGTTACCGCGCTGATTTCAACCATCCTTTGATCGGCGCAAGCCTCGTGGAAGTCCTCCCGCTTTCTTCCGATGTGGCCGATGCAATTCGGACTCACCATGAGTGGTTCGACGGATGGGGTTTTCCCGAGGGACTGAAAGGCGAAGCGATACCATTGCTCGGGAGAATACTTGCTGTTGCCGAGTATTATGAGGAAATTCTATCGGTATCCGGCGCCGGACGAATGCGCTCGGCTAAGGCACTCGCAGAAGATTTGGAACCCAGAATCGGATCACAATTTGACCCACGCGTCGTCCAGGCTCTACTTCGGGTTGTTGCCAGCCGTTGAGAATGGATTCGCGGTTGTTAGCATTGTGAAGGACGTTTTGAACTCTTTACAGAAGGAAAGAACATGAAATCTCAGGTATTGGAACGAGGAGCGTATGTCATCATTGCGCTTGATGGGGAACTGGATGTCGCGGTTGCGCCCCAGTTGAAAACGTTGTTCAAAGAAACCATCGAGAAAGGGGAGAGGAAGGTCATTGTCGACATGAAAGATGTCAAGTTCATCGACAGTTCCTGCCTTGGTGTCATGGTCAATGCGCACAAGTTGGCGGTCGCAACAAATGGTGCGATCAGATTTGCCCAATCGAGCGATCAAGTTCGGAAAATATTTGAATTGACACGGACAGATCGCCATCTTGCATTTTTTAACACTATCGAAGATGCGGTGAAGAGCTTTGATTCGCCGTAAGAAGAAGACTTAAGAATGGTCCGTTCGCCCTTGCCACGCCTTTGGCTCATCGTTGCGTGCTGTCTAGCCCTATCGTTGAATTCTACCCGCATCTTGGCGCAATCCCATGGCGCAATTGCGTATCCAAAAACATCCATCCTCGTTCTCTATGATTCTTCCGATCCGTATGGTGCACTCTGTTATCGCCAAACGCTTATTTCGCTGCGTTATGCTCGAATTCCATATCGTTCGCTCGATCTATCGAAAACCTCTTCGCTCTGTCCTCTCAATGAGTTTTCGTCAATACTGATTGCCACGGAGATGATTTGGAAACTCAGCACATCCAGTTGCAGAGACCTCGAAGCATTTGTTCGTCGTGGAGGTGGGCTTGCAGTCCTGTTTCGCGGCTGGAATTCGGAACTCGGGAGTTTGTTCGGCATACAAAATCGCACGACGCCCGAGACGGACACCAGCAAGAGCCGCGGACTGATCTTCACAAAAGAGTTCTTGCCGGGAATTAAAGGACTATCGATCAACGATCTACTCCTCACGGATATTTCCTGCTTTGCCGTTGAACTTGACGGTACGGACAGCGTTTTTGCAACAACGTGGGTTGGCAAGTATCCTGTCGCCTGGGTTCGGCGATTCGGAAACGGAAATGTGATTTACTGGAACACGTCTCTTCTTTCAGAGAAGATATACCGAGGTTTCATTGCGGGAACCATTGGAACCATCCAGCCCTGGACTGCTTCGCTCATCATGGATCTATCGACTGTTTGTCTCGACGATTTTCCTCTTCCGTCATCCAGCCAAAAACCGGAACCGATCAAAACAGAATTTGATGAAACCTCAACTCAGTTCTATTATCTGAGATGGTATCCTGATATGATGGCGCTTTCGAAGACGTTCGGGATCAGATACACGACAGCGCTTATTTTCAACTACGCTGAGATGACGAGTCCGCCGTACACGTTCGTCGAATGGTCCCGAAGCCAAATGGATGTTGCTGGAAAGCCAATCAATGCAGCAGTGTGGACTGCGAGACAAGATTCGCATGAGAATGAAATGGCATTCCATGGACATAATCATTTGCCTCTCACGTTGACGAACTGGGGGACCGAAGGAAATATGAAACTTGCCTTAATGGCTGCGAAACGACGGTGGGAAATGGACAATCTGGGTCCGGAGCCGACAAGCTATATTCCGCCGATGAATGTTATCGATTCAGTCGGTATGAATGTACTCTTGGATGTCTTTCCAAACATACGCGTCGTTGCCGGTCAGTATATGGGGAAGTTTGAACTTGGCCAGCGCCGGGAGTTTGGCCAAGACCCATGGAATGAGAACATCACAGACATACCCCGAATGACAAGCGGCTACGTCATGGACGACTTCAACAGAATGGAAACAATTTCGATGATCCACGCCGTCGGTGCCTGGAATCATTTTGTTCATCCCGATGATGTCATTCCGTCGCCAGGCCGTTATCAGGAAAATGTTCGCGAGGATGAGAATGTTGACGCCGCGGGTTGGTACAATAGGCCGAAGGACAATGGCCTGTTCTATCGATTCCGCACCTGGCTCCAATTTGTCAAAGAGCACTATCCGTGGCTCCGAAGCGAAAGGTTGAGTGAGGCTCGGAATATCGTAGTCAATTATGCAAAGACGGCTTCCAAAGTCATTTCACGAGGGAACAAGATTCGATTTTCTTCTACGAAAGCCCCGGCATATTTCATGTTCTATCTGCCCGGTAACAACTGCGTACGTAGTGTCGAAGGAGGAACAGTCATACACGACGCAACGATGGAATATTCAAAATATTATATCCTCGAAAATAGCAATGGTGAAATGATCGTTACGCTTCAAGACTCTGTTTGTGCGATGTCCTGTAGCGGGCCTGAACAGGGAGATCTGTATCGTGTCACAAGTATTGCACGTAACGATGTGGCTGTCCTCGAAACGCCAAAAGAACCTCCGAAAGAGCTGTCCAAGAAGACCCCTGTGCAAATTGCTCCGAAATCAGATTTGCAGCGTTCAGACGAGTTAATAGCAGCCGGAAATCAGAAGGAGGCAATGAAGTTACTCGAACAGGCGGCATCACATCGACCAGATGACTTGAGAATATGGAAAAAATTGAGACAACTCTACGATTGGAATAACATGCC
>CAZOIM010000003.1:48099-53047 GCA_964579855.1 uncultured Ignavibacteriaceae bacterium
GGCATTGGCGAATATGAACACATTCTCCAGATCAACAAATCCGACACGTCGGTGATACGGTCTCTCGCGCAGAAGTACCTCGAAGTTGACCGACAAAAGGATGCTCTCAGAATGTACGAACGTCTCCTTGTCTATCGACCCCACGATGTCGAATTGCGCAAGCACATGGCACAACTTTACACGTGGAATAGTGAGATCCAGAAGACCATCCAGCAGTACGAGGCGGTACTTTCATTGAACATCAATGACATTCCGACCAGGAAAACGCTGGCCAGGTTGTACGTTGAGAACAACGAGTCCGACAAGGCCATCGACCAGATCAGAATTGTGATACAACATGATCCGAAGGATCTTTTGTCGCTGAAGCAACTGGGGAAATTGTACCTCTGGCGAGAGAAACAGAAGGAAGCAATCCCCGTGTACGAGAAGATCGTCGCAGCAGAGCCTGACAGTATCACTTCCCGAGTGATGCTTGGCCAACTCTACTCGTGGAACCACAGGTCGGAAGCCGCGAAGAAGCAGTTTGCAGAAGTTTTAGCGAGGGACCCGATGAATACCACTGCCCTCAAGCAAAGTGCCGACAATGCAAGGAGTGAAGGGGAATGGACTTCAGCGAAGGATTACTATGGCAGGTTGCTTGCGGTCAACGTGCAGGACAAAGAAGCCCGTGCAGCACTTGACGAAATTCGACGCGGACACGGCCTTCTCTTCAATGCGTCGTATGAGCGAACAGAAGATTCCAATGATTTGACGAGAGAACACATGCCACTTGCAGCAGGTCTATTTCAAACCGGGAACTGGGAATTGGGAATCAATGCCGTTCGCCAAACTCTCGATGATCGCAGACTTCATGAATCAGCAACGGGCATGGGCCTTGGATTCGACGCAAAGTACACAGTCAATCAGAAGATGTATCTCTCTGCACTCGCGCTTGCAACATCGTACTCGTCTGGGTGGGTTCCCTTGTCGCTAGCACTACAAATCAACAACACGATCACGCCGCAACTATATTCGACGCTTAGATTGAAGAGATCCGAAACCACGGAAGGGGTTCAGGCAATCACAACGAAGATTGTTCTCAACAGCATAGCTGCAGAATTGTACTTCCAGACGACTGAGAGGCTAAGTACGTCCGGATTGGCTCAAACCGACATCTATTCCGATCATAACAACAAGATCACGATAGCCGGGTTTTCGACTTATAAAGTGATTCTCGGTCCACCCACCATTATGCTCATGGCAAACTACGCCTACCAGGATTCGAAAGTCATTTATCCAAATTCTGTGCCGTACTGGACTCCATCAAACCTTTCTACGACGTCGTTTGGCATTGATGTCAGTGAAGGATTGTTTGGTTCGGTCACAATCGACGCAGCATATCTGAATACATTGCAGGCAGGAGTATTTTCCAACAACGTCAGAGCACAGATTACGTGGCATCCAACAATGTTCTCGGAGGTTGGGCTGTATTACGAAAAACTCGGGTCGAAGGTGTATTCACAAAACACTCTGAGGGCAGTAATCCAGTACCGCTACTAAACGTCGGGAATACCACGGGGCTACGACGCGTTCTGTGATTCAAACACCCGAACGGGAAGAACCATGGAATTGAGCCCGGCAAATTGAAGTCTTGTCTGGAAAGCGTAAGCAGTCTCGTTATGCAGGAACGGTTGGTACCAGCGCTCTTTCTGGAATACGAGTTTGGCCGCAAAGAAAATGGAACGAGGATATTGTTTTGCGATTTCGATGCACATGCGCTCTGCTTCGACGAGCACTTCCGTTCCAACCCCCAATTTGAAATCTGCCGCGAACCCCATTTGATTGGCGAGAATCACATATTTCTTCAGGGAGGCTTCCGTTTCTTCAATTGCCTGATCGAGGTCAGCCGCACCTTTTAAACTTCCTGCATCGACAACGTGAACGGAAGCAAAGATGTAGTTTTTGAAATGATTGGGGAACAGGCGTTGTATGGAAAGAAACGAATGGATCCCGAGCCCGCCATACTCTTTGACAAACAAGATGGCGGTCTGGCCGCGCGGATCGGTCTTTGGAGGTTCTGCTGTTGTCACCGGCGGTATATCGCTGAGGATATCGTCGAGACGCTTGAGATGGGTGCTGACGTTGTCATAATGGCGTTTGATGGCAATACAGAAAGCAATCAAGACCATGGTGATGACGAGCGTTACCCAGCCTCCTTCGGTGAACTTTTCGATCAGGCTTATCGCGAGGATGGAAACACAAAGCACCAATCCGATAAGATGTATGATGATATGCTTTGTCCAATCAGGATATTTCAGACGATTTTGAATCCAGTAGCGCACCATCCCCATTTCGGACAGGGAGAATGTCAGGAACACGTTAATGGAGTACATGAGCACCAATGTGCTGGTATGCCCTTTCGTGAAAATCAATGTCAGGATTGACGCCGCAGAGATCAGGAACACCCCATTTTGCATCGTGAGACGATCCGAAAGAGACGTAAATCGGCGTGGGAGCCAGGAATCCAATGCCATGTTCGACATTACCCTCGGCCCATCTATGAAGCCTGCCTGTGCAGCGACAAACAGCAATGCTGCCTCAGCTCCGAGCGTCAGCACTACATAGAAGTTGCCGACGGGGATAGACCCCAGCGACCATCCTCCGGCAAACCGCTCCAGCAATACTGCGTTCATTGTCTTGCCAGCCTCAGGAGTCACGTGGAAGAACAGGTAGCAGAGCATAATCCCACCTGCAGTGAGAGCAAGCGAGGTCGCCATATACAGCATTGTGCGACGGGCCGTGTCAACTTTTGGCTCGCGCATGATCTGAATTCCGTTGGATACGGCTTCGATGCCGGTGTAGGTCCCCGCACCCATGGAATACGCCCGAATAAAGAGGGCAAACATGCCCGTAACACCAAGTGTTGCGAGCCCTGAATTGAACCCCTGCTTCATTTCTCCAGCCACGTGTGAGGCCTCAACCAAATGTGATCCTACCCCCCCGAATATCAGAATAATATGTGTCACAAGGAAAAGAAGAAAAATGGGCATAAGAACGGTGACAGATTCTTTGACCCCCCTCAGATTGAGGAGCATGAGAACAATGATTGTCACAATCACGACTACGAGCTTGTAGCTCACGTACTGTTGAGGCAGCGTGCTGAATACCTGGTCGGCACCGCTTGCGATGGAAACGGAAATAGTCAAAACGTAGTCAACGAGCAACGCGGCTCCTGAGACGACTCCGTATTTTGGCCCGAGAAGTTTGCTCGCAACGACGTAACCACCTCCACCAAAGGGAAAATGTTCAATGATGCGGGAATATGCGTAGGAGATGATGAAAATGGTGAATCCGGTGGCGAGAGCAAGGCCAAGTGCGAGGTAGGTGTGACCTCCAAGTGCTCGGAAAGATTCATCCGGACCATAAGCGGATGAGGACAATCCATCGGCTCCTAGTCCAACCCACGCAAGGAATGCAATAAGAGAAATTCGATGGAAAACGCTCGGGTCCTTTATGTTGCGTGGAGCCCCGAGAATTGCGCGTTTAAATCGCGATGTAATTGGTAGCGGTGGTTCCGGAGCTTCTCCGTGGTTGGAATCTGATGGGGGGTTTGGATCGCTAGTAGCATTCATCTGGTCAAGTTCTAGTGGATAACAAAACGGCGGTTATCTTAACGATATTTGCCCTTGAAATCAAGGAAGGTACATGCCAGACAATCGTTGATTGTTCGAAAGTGACGAATTCAGTGAATATTACACCTATTGGATCAATTCTTGCAATTCCGATGTTTATTATTGATCATTGATAAAATCCACCGCATAAGCGCCGCACCGTTTCCACACTCGCCTTTAAAAGAGTCTGAAATGGATCGAAGGAAGTTCATCCAAGCAGCCACGATCGCAGGGTCGTCAATCGCGATTCTCGATCCTAAGGCTCTTCTTAGTAATGACAATAAGTCTTCAAGAGAAGCGCGCTCCAATATTCGAAAGCCGATCGTGATTTCAACCTGGGATTTCAAGCTCCCTGTAAACGAGACCGGTTATGGGATTTTGAAACAGGGGGGCAGCTTGCTCGATGCAATCGAAGCGAGCATCAATCTCGTCGAAGCGGATCCAAAAATAACGAGTGTAGGTCGTGGAGGATATCCGGATCGGGACGGCCGCGTAACCTTGGATGCGTGCATTATGGATGAAAACGGCAACGCAGGTTCCGTAGCTTGCATTGAGAATATTGCGCATCCAATTTCTGTTGCACGCAGGGTGATGGAAAAGACACCTCATGTCGTCTTGGCGGGAGATGGGGCTCTCCAGTTTGCGATAGAGCAGGGTTTCAAAAAAGAAGAACTTCTCACAGAAATGGCGAGAGCGGCCTATCAGAAATGGCTCAAAGAAGCCGACTACAAACCTCCAATTGATGGAACGAATCACGATACCATCGGACTGTTGGCGATGGATGGCAACGGAAACCTCGCGGGGGGCTGCTCGACAAGCGGTCTAGCGTGGAAGATGCACGGACGAGTGGGAGACTCGCCTCTCATCGGAGATGGTTTGTATGTCGACAATGAAATTGGGGCGGCGACCTCAACAGGACTCGGAGAAGCCTGCATCAAGGTGGCAGGCAGCTTTCTCGTAGTCGAATCCATGCGTAACGGAAAATCACCTGTCGAGGCTTGTCGGATTGCCATTGAACGCGTGATAAGGAAGCAGCCACAGTACAAAGAGGTCAAAGATTTTCTCGTTGGGTTTGTCGCAATGAACAAGCAAGGTGAGGTAGGTGCAATGAGTTACCGAAAGGGGCTTCAATACTCGCTCTGCAAAGACGGTGTAAACACCGTCATTGATGCAGACTATCCCATAAACTAGATTTTTGTTCCTCAAGAGGAGTAATGGTATTGAAAACGAAATGGTCAGGTGTATTTCCTGCATTGACGACAAAATTCAAGAAAAACGGGGATTTGGACACCAAACTG
>CAZOIM010000004.1:0-15565 GCA_964579855.1 uncultured Ignavibacteriaceae bacterium
TAGAAGCTCACTATGGAATTCATAACGGTCACCGCTTCCCCGGCAATGCTAACACTTCGAATTTTACCCTCTTCTGCATTGACACGGATTTTGACGTGCCCCGGTCGGCCTATCGCGAATCCTTGTTCACCCACAAACTCCATTCGTCCATCGGATAATTGACGTGAAATTACAGGAATTCCTTTGGGCAGTGCATACTTGCACAGGTAGACTCCAAGGGGGCCGTTCGCCGAACCGGTCACTGGATCTTCATTGATGCCGACCGCAGGTCCAAAGAACCTGGAGTGAACAGCGGAAGCTTTTTCAACCGTCTCGAGTGTGAAAACACTCACGCCGCGGAGCTTCGCCTTTGATGTGGCCTTTTTAAGTGAATTGAAGTCGGGTTGAAGCTCCTTGAGTTTCTTCAGCTTCTTTACAGCAATATAAAGGTCCGCTTCGCTTACTACCGGGAGCCTTCTGTCAAGATCATTTGCGGACAAGCCGAGCGCACTCATAATTCCAGAAGGAACTGTCTTCTTGATTCTGAATTCCGGTAACGGAAGCTCAAATTCAATCGTTGTGCCCTGAAAGTTCTTCTCAACGCGAATTGACAGGATCCCGCTCTTTGTCTGCAACTTGAAATAGTGCTGACCCTGAGTGCCCATCCCCTCCATACTTTCTTCTGCAAGAGCATGAAAACTGGCAATCGTTGCGTGCCCGCATAAGTCTACTTCGGTGGTCGGCGTAAACCATCGTATTTGAATATCGGCCCCCTTTATGGTCGATGGCAGGACAAACGCCGTCTCAGGGAGGTTCTTTTCGCGCGCCAACAGCTGCATGTCCGAATCACTAAGACCCCTGGCATCGATTACAACTCCAGCCGGGTTTCCGGCAAATGGATGTGTCGTAAAAGCGTCCACATGCTTTACTCGATAGTTTTTCATGTTCGTCTTTAATAATAGTATCCGAACGCACTTTCAAAAACTAGGCTGAAAGACGTATCGCTGTCAGCGTCTTTTGGTTCTTAATAAAGTAAAGCATGTTATTGCGTACGAAGAAAGAATCCGGTACAGCCGATTGCACAGTATGAGAGATGATATCACTGAAAAGCAGTCCGCCGTTTTCAATATCCATGATTTTCAAATAATTATCCAGCAGTGTACGCTCTTCAGATTTCTCTCCGGAGAGAGTATGGAAACTCACGATTACCACATTTTCGAAGCGTGCAAATTCCACAGCCCCTTGAACCTGATGGGAATGAAGACCCTTCTTTGCGACCCTGAGTATGATTGGATCGGACCGTTCAAAATCGAGCACTTCGGGGAACTGCAGCCCTTTTTGATTCTCCTGAACGGCTTCTTCCCTCTTCTGAAAGAGCCCGAATTCAAAATCTTCTCCAATTTCTTTCATCACATGCCCGGTGTGTAAATCCAATTCCGAGGCCACCCTTTTATCAAACATCATGCGATGGGCAAATACCGAATCATCCGAGGAGAACCAATAGGTCAATTCATCGTTCGACCAGAGTCGCTTTCCTGTTCTCAATTCGAGCGCGATAATACCAAGATGTTGCGGCATGTCCGGAGATGCAAACTTGTGAACCAGGAGGGTTCCCTTTGCGACATCCTCAATGCCTATCCACCACGGCTCATCGAGCATGAGATCTTGCCAATATGCAACACCGGAGGTGGCATCAAGTGCGTGGAACGTCGCTCGTTTCGTATCTTGTTCTCTAGCCTCAATGATCAATTCCCCGGTTTGCGATGGGACGAGCCTCCAAATGGCACCGGCCGGACTGAAAGTCCAGGCTGGTTTTAGAGAAGGACCGCGAAGCAGTGAAAAAATCTTCAAACCATTTCCTCTTTTTAGAACATAGGAAGTATTTGAGGGAGATTCAAGGAATGATCTACACCAAAGCGGATGGACAAAACGTTCTACACAATCTACTTCAACTATCCAGGATTGAATTCACACCGTTATGGGTATGATTCCTCTGGGCCAACAAGACAACTGAGAACCGGGCAAAGCTCTGCTGAGCAAGCATTGATGATGCCCGGTCCGTTCCGACGATCCGGGCCCTCATCAACTAATTTTGAGAGCCAAGAAGCTCTTCTATCTTTTGCGTCACGGTTAAGTCGGTAGGTTTTATTTTCGAGGGGAAATAGTTGACAACCTTCCCTTCACGATCGACAAGGAATTTGTTGAAATTCCATGTTATTTCGTGGGGAACTTCGCATTCGGTGGTCAAATATTTATAGAGGGGGGCTTGTCCATCCCCTTTTACAACTATTTTCGAGAACATATCAAATGTGACACTGTAGTTTGATTCGCAGAATGTTTTGATTTCCGTGTCTGTTCCTGGCTCTTGCTGACCGAATTCGTTTGAAGGGAATCCCAGGATTACGAAGCCTTTGTCTTTGTACTTCAGATAGATCTCCTGAAGATCCTTGTACTGAGGAGTGAAGCCACATTCCGAAGCAACATTAACGATCAGGACAACCTTGCCTTTGTACTCTGCAAGAGATCGATTCTTTCCATCAATAGTTTTTACAGTAAAATCGTACAGTTTTGACGGCATCTCGGATCCTTTGTTGTTAGGTTCACCTGCAGTTGAGATTGACATGCAAAAAGGCAACGCTAATAGAAGTGTTAGGATGATTCGAAGATGTCTGGTGACCATGGGAGGTTCCTTCTTTCGAGTTATTTATCGACGGTTCTGAGTTTATTTCCTCCCCCTTTAACAGCGAATCGTCAATAAGAGTTTCCATCCCGTTAGCCTGTGCAATCATGCATGCGCTACAAAAGCCCTTCTGCGAAAGGAAGATCGACCGACCGATGGGGTTGAATCTCCCGTCCCTCATCGAACCTGATTTCTGCAATTTCGTAGAGTCGCTTCTTATCAACATTCGAAGTCCATTGAGTCGAAGTCATCTTGGACGCATGTATCAGCAGACTAAAGATGGGGAACGGCACATCGACGTGACGTTCGTCTTCACGGATCGAGTCGATCTGGAGCACCATGACATTGAAGAATGGTTGAAGCATCAGGAGATATGGGTCCGTAGCAATGATACCAAGGTATGCGATGATATCTTTGAACAAAACACCTGTCATCGAATTACTGTCTCCAGCGGATAGGCCTATTTCGCCAATTTGAACCCGTTGGTGGAACTCCCGAAGGATGGGATCGACGAGAAGAGATTTTGATTGTGAAAAATACAAATGCCTTTTTGTTAACGATGCATCCAACCGCCACACCTCCAAAACTGGAGTCTTCTCGCCTCGCTGCAGCGTTTCAATCTCATTCTTAAGGAGTTCTTTCCGAACTATAACTCGATGAGCCACGATCTCCCGCCTTGTTCGTTCGATTACTTTTCTATCGACAAAGTATCGAGGATCCGTCTGCGAATTCTTGACCATTACCAGAACTATCACCGTCAAGCTCAACCACGTGATCACAAACATTGCCACGGCAGCTTCACTATGATATGTCATTAACCAAAGCAGCATGGGTAGACCAATAAGGAGAAGTCCAACGCCGATGCCGAGCAACCAGGGATTGGTCCATTCAGAGAGTCGTTTTCTATGTGGAGCGTGATGTCGTTCCACGGAGGAATTCTAGTCTGGATCTAGTTTACGCAATCGTTTCTTTTCGCCCACGTGCCGTTTGGACGACAATCGATTCGCTTTTGCTTTCCTCGTCGGCTTCGTTCTGATGCGCGTCTTGGTTGGCTTCAGGGAACTGCGAAGAAGTCCGGCAATTCGTTCAATTGCAAATTCTTTGTTCTGAAACTGGCTTCTCGATTGTTGCGCCGTTACTCGGAGCATTCCGGCGGAATCGATTCTACCGCCGAGTTTTTCAACAATCAGGGATCGTTGTGATTCCGAGAGGCTTGGCGAGTTCACAACATCAAAGAGAATCTCGACTTTGGTTTCTACTTTGTTGACGTTCTGACCGCCCGGGCCGCCGCTGCGTGAAGTGCGAAATGACAATTCCGAGAACGGGATGGACAAATGCGAATTAATGTAGAGCAACGCTCCATCCATTTCGACTATCGGCTAGTAGAAATAGTAGTGAAGCGACGCTTGAGGGAGAGGGATAATGGTACCGTCAGAAAAGAAGACAAACGTCCCCTCGATTGCGAAGTGTAGAGCATCTCGTATATTGAACTCACCCCCGATTCCTATCCCGAACCTGGAAGGAGCCTTAAATTCATTCGAGCCAGATCCATTGTAAAAATAGCCGTATGAGGGTCCGCAATAGAATCTGGTCGTGCTGCCACGCACAAGATCATACTGCACTTCCGCTCCCGCACTCACAAATGTGTTGACGTTGTCCTTGAGGATGCCGAAGACAAGTTGAGCAGAGAGGCGTGATGGGAAATGATCTCGAAAACTGACTCCTGCTCCTAATGCGGGTCCGCCGGCAAAGCCCAGACCGTAAACGGATTTGTCGAAACTCTCAGCCTTATTGACTCCTGTTACGTTCACTTGTGAAAGCAGCAACGCAGGCACAACGATGAGGGTTAACAATCCAATTGCAGTACATTTCATAGCATTCCCTCAATTAACATTATGGTCATAGAATGTGATCAACAAACATATCGGTTTAAACGAGAACGACGTCATCGCGCTCATCGGACTCAGCGGTGATCTACTTCTTCTCTACTCCACCCGTTCTTGCCACGTTAAGAAATGCATCTCTTACAAATTCTGCAGCATTGGTGAGAAAAGTCTCCGGTACGCCCCTCTTCAGTTCCTCGAACATAAACGGAGGCCCGCCTGCCGAAATGGACGTATTGGGATTGATAAGAATATATCGCGACGCCCCGCCGCATTTTAGTGCCACGCTGGCTTTCACCGTTGGGAATGTCTCATCGACAACAGGGTCTACGTTGATTTGGACTCCAAGCACTTTGAGATTCTCAGAATTCTCACATTCAACATCGATTTGTTTTGATTTGAAGACGGCAAGATCATCTTTAATGATCGTGCGTGTAACCATCGCAACATCGTTGGCTATTTTTCGCATCTTGTCTCGCTCGGTCGCAAATTTTGACCACTCGGTAATCGTGGAAAGCAAGATATCACGTGCAGCCTGTGCCATGTGTGAAGCTCCTTTCTGTAGTATTCTTGTGCGTGATCCCCAAGGTTGGGACACCCTTCTAATGTACAGCAAGTACGGACAATTGGCAATGCCCGCATTGAGTGTACCATTCCGTGTGGAGAGTCAGGGTATTGTGACTTTCCATTTCGTCACAATTGCCCCGATGAAGAGGCCAATGCCGTCCCCGTGTACGTTCCACTTCACAGGAGCAAGGGATTGACTGAGATCGCTTGTACTACCGTAACCGTTGAAGCGTGTCGCAAAGTAATCCAGGTATGATTCGTCGTACGACGTGATGACGGCTGTTAGCGAATCATGAAGACTTGGCTCGAAGCCATAGACGGGAATACGAAAGCGCATGCGATACCCCGGAGAACTTTTCCCGACTCCGAAGACCGGGTTTTGAACAGGAACATCGGCCGATGGCGTATATGAATACGCAGGAGAGTAGACGACTCCTGATTGCTGCGCGATCTGTCCGTCGAGAACGACATAGTTCGTGCCTGATACGATGACGTTCGAGAGCACGAGGGAATCCAATACTGGCGGTGCTGGCACGAGAGTAGTTGCGGTTGCATGCAAGCCCTCAGTTTGAACGTCGATCGTATACACTTTGCCCGGCTCGGCTACCAGAGATTGAGCACTGTAGACTGCCATCCCGTTCACCTGTCCGTATGTATCATGAATCCCAACAAACGTGAGTGTGTACGAGGCTCCGTCAACCGATATTGAACAATTTGCGCTTGTTACTGCAGCTTGCAGAGGTATATACGGTTTATCGGGTGGCAATGTCTTGCCTATAAGTACCTGGTCAATCGGTTTCCCAGCATCGAGGACTGCGCTTATAACAAGTTTTTTGTCATACGTCATTTCTTCTGGCTCGACAATCTTATCGCATCCTAGAATTGGTAGCACCAGAACCACGCCAACAAGGAATGAATTTAGCTTCATGTTCTTTTCAATTTCCTAAAATTTGAAGCTTAGTCCTATAGTCGGAACCATGGGAAACAACGTAAATTGTCTAACCCTTGGATACGCGGTAACCATACGAGTTGAAGGGTCATACTGATATGTCAGTTCCATTTGCTGTGCAAATGCGTTTCTTCTGTCGTAAACATTGTAGACGCTCATTGAGAATTCAAAGGGCAAACCGAACCAGGTGAACTTGCGTATCAAGTTAATGTCAAGCTTGTGAAAGGCTGGAAGACGATATGCATTTCGAAGAGAATAATTCGGCCGAATCGAAGTCCCCGAACCCGCAATAGGACTGTCAAAATAATACAGTCCGGTCGGCATCGTGTACGCCTGACCAGTACCGTAGACCCAGCTTGCGCCAAAATCCCATCCTTGGCTGATCGGATACGTCGCAGCTATTCCGATATCGTGTCGCCTGTCGTATCTCGGATAGAAGGTCATGCCACTATTGAGCTCCGCAAATGTCTCTTTCGTCCAGGCAAGCGTGTACCCAATCCAACCTGTGAGATCGCCCATTTTCTTCTCGAAAAACACCTCAACACCATACGCAACTCCCTTGCCACTCGTCAGTTGTGACTCCAAAGGAACGCCAAACGAAAACTCGGCACGATCCTTGTACTCATAAAGATTCTTCATATCCTTATAGTACATTTCAGAAGAGATCTGATATTCGTTGTCAGGAAATACATATTCGCATCCCAGAGTCCCTTGAATCGCCGTGCTCGGACCAACAGTCGTGTTTGAAGGGAACCATATGTCCGTGGGAATTGACAGATCGTTGCGGACAAGTAGATGAAGAAATTGGTGTACTTGTGCGGCAGACGCCGTGATAGTAAAGGCATCTGTTGCCCGATAGGTCGCCGAGACTCGAGGCTCAGCCCGCAAGTATTTTCCGTTGTCAAAATACATCGCTCTTCCACCGAAATTCAGCAGGAGATCTGGTCCAATCATCCATTCGTCCTGTGCGAACGTTGATATGTCAACTGAGCCAAAATCCGATAGATTTGCAGATCTATTCGAACCTTCGAAATATGATTGTGCGCTGACACGGAACCCGTGGTACGTCACCTCGCCGCCGGTCCTCACCAAATGTTGCTCTGCCAGCGACCACTGCAATTCACCTTTAATTGTGTAATCACGTATTCGCGAAATAGCTTCAAACTGTTGACTGTTATTCCCTCCTTCCGAGGCGGATGCAGAAAATGAAAAGTCAGAAATGATCGCTGAGAAGTTCGTGAAAAGCGAGGAGGAGGCAATATGCATCCAGCGAACGTTTGCGGTGGAATTTCCCCAGGATATGTCAAAATTGCCCGACTCATCTGACGGAGGGGCAGCGACGTCGCGGCCAAAGTAGCCGCTAATGTAGACCCGATCAGACTCCGAAAGCTTGACGTTGGTTTTCGCGTTCAGGTCGTAGAAGTAGTATTTGAGCGCATCCTTGACACCTGCCAGAAGCAGAATGAGGTCGAGGTACATCCGGCGACCTGAAACCATGAACGTTACGTCTTTGCTGATCGGACCCTCCAACGTCAGGCGCGAATTGATGAGGTTAATCGCGCCGCTCCCAGAGAATTTCTCCTTGGTACCTTCTTTCATCGTTACATCGATTACACTGGAAAGTCTCCCGCCAAATTGTGCAGGGAATCCACCTTTGATCAACCGCACATCCTGTAATGCGTCTGAATTGAATGTGCTGAGGAATCCGCCCAGATGGAAGGGATTGTACACTGTGACGCCATCCAACAGAATTAAATTCTGATCGGCAGAACCTCCTCTGATATAGAGCCCGCTTGAGACTTCTGATATTGCTTTTACGCCCGGCAGAAGCTGCAGCGTCCGAAAGAGGTCGGATTCTCCTCCCAGCGCCGGCATATGCTTCGAGAATGCCACATCAACATCGACTGTCTGGACAGGATTCAGCGATTCAAGATCACGCGACCCCAACACCACCACTTCCGGGCCCACGACTTCCTGAACGACAAGAGCTATGTCCAAGCGAATCTCAGGTTCTGTCCCGACGATCTGAAGATTCTGTTCATGGGTTCGGTATCCAATACCTCGAACAACAAATCGGTAGATTCCTGGGGGCACGTTCGTCAGGGAATAGAATCCAAACTTGTTGGTTGTGCTACCCCGCAATGAAGAGGCGCTCTGCGAACCGGAAGTGTCTGTCACCAACATAACGTTCACACCGATGACCGCCTCACCCGAACGCGCCTCGGAAATCGTGCCTCCGATGCTGGTTCCGCGAGTCTGGCACGGCGATTTGGCAAGAATAGAACTAAGAAGTGCAGCGGAAAGCAGAACCTTGGTAATCTGATGGTGAGCCGTCATGGTGATGGTTCAACAACATATCAAGTCCCCATCATCTCTTCTCACGTTGGTGCCCCTACTTCATACATCCCCTCTTCCACTGGCGTGGTCGACCGAGTGATAGGACCTACACTAGATGTTCACAGAACAATAATTCAGCTGGATTTCGTTGTTATCGTTTCCAAACCGTGCGCATGCGGCCCCATTTCGCTCCTCCTCAACAGAAACGCAAAAGTGAATCCGAAAATACCCAAGATTGAGAAGATCCACATGCCCAGGTTATACCCCGAAGGATTTGCCGCACTTGCGAACGATGAATCATTTGCCCAGCCAATCAGAAAATTGAATCCTGCCAGGCCGATATTCTGGATGAGGGTCATCAATCCGTATGCGGTACCGAGTTTCGATTGATCCACGAGATAGCTGACCGAAGGCCACATGATTCCTGGAATCAGTGAAAATGCTATCCCCATCATGGCCATGGGGACGTAGAGAGAAATATGAGAATATGCCATCATGAGATAGACCGGCGTGAGAAGCAGCGATCCAAACATCATCAGCAATGACCGTTTTCCGATTTTGTCGGCCAGCAATCCAAAGAGAGGCGTTGCGATCATAGCAAATAGGGTCAACATACTGGAAAGGAACCCTCCCATTTCCCGTGATGTTCCGTGGGCCTCCATAAAGAACTTCACCGCAAATGTTTGGAACGGAAATATGCCCGAATAGAACGTTATGCAAAGCGCCACCACATACCAGTAGGATGTTCCAAACCTAAAGATGTCTGAAAACACAACTTTATCCGTGGCACCCGCCACACCTACCTGGTACTTCTTTTCCGCATTCCCCTCCATTATCCAATATATTACCGCACCTGCGACGCAGATGACTCCCGCAGCAACCGTGATCAGAAGTGGCGCCTGCCAATGTTCATAGTATTTCTGAGCCCAGGAGGGGGAATTCAGCGCAGCGAAAGAACCCAATCTCGCGATAGTGAGATTTATGCCAAATGCAAAGCTTAGTTCTTTTCCGCGAAACCACTTGGCAATTGCTGTTGTCACAGCCACGATCAGCGACTCAGCTCCCAATCCAAAGACCAGCCGACCAGTTGCCATGAAGAAGAGATGCGAACTAAACGCCGTAATGATTGCGCCAATGAGACATAGGATCGCAAAAATGAAGGTCGATCTCTTGGTCCCCAATCGATCGATGATGAATCCTCCGATGAGAACCATGAATATATTCGGTACGCTGTAGATTCCCTGAAGCAAACCAATGTCTGAATCAGTGAACCCAAGCTGTTTCGAGAGCACATCCGCGAGCGGGCTGATCGCATCATAAATATAGTAGTTGCCAAACATCGCCAGACTTATGAGGACAAGCACAACCCAACGGAGAAATCGTGGCGGTTCGGGTTTTACGGTAATTGTCTCGTTCACCTTAGTCTCCTGCTACTGTCTTGTGTGATCGGGATAGCGTTACAAAAAAAGAAGCGTTGCACGATCAATAACGCGCAACGCTCCTTCAGATTACTACGTACCATTCAATCACTCCATCCGGACGATAAGGGTGCATCCCCTTTCGAGTGTCTGTTAATTAACGTTCTTCAATATTTCGAGCAGAAATTTCCAGAATTTCTCGACTGTGTCGATATAGATTTTTTCATCCGGAGAATGGACCCCTTCAAGGGTTGGACCAAATGAAACCATATCCATACCAGGATACTTTTCCCCGATGATACCGCACTCCAGACCGGCATGAATCGCCTTTACCTCAGGATCTTTACCATAGAGGGCCCGGTACGTTGACTTCGCTGTCTTAAGGACCTTTGAATCAAGATTCGGTTTCCAACCAGGGTATCCTTCAGCATATATTGCCTTTGCTCCTCCCAGCGTAAAGACTGCTCCGACTGATTGTACAATTTCATCGATTTCCGTGGCGACAGAACTTCTCTGGCTCGTCGTCAATTCGATCTTTCCTTTTTCTGTTCGGATAATTGCAACATTCGTCGACGTCTCGACGAGTCCTGGGATATCAGCACTCATCTTCGTGACACCGTGAGGGAGGCCCGCAATTGTTCGACAAAGCATTTCTTGAAGGCTTCTCTTCAGCACTTTTCCTTTTTTCACGGCAGGCACTTCTTCGAGCACGATTGTGAGATCGGGTTCGACAGTCGCCAGTTCATCCTTTATGGTTTTATTCCAGGTATCGACGATCGCCTTTGCTTTCTTCAGATTATTCTTCGGAATGAATACCAGGGCTTCGGCCTCCCGGGGGATTGCATTGCTCTTGTTGCCTCCTTCGAACGTGGAAATCCGCGTATCAATGCTCGTCATCGCTTGAAGAACCCTGTTCACAATCTTGATCGAATTGCCGCGTCCTTTGTCTATTTCCAGACCCGAATGCCCTCCCTTGAGTCCCTTCACACGCAGGATAGCAGGCGAGGATTTTGGAGATGCCTTCTCGAATGCGACCTTCCAAACGCCGATAGTGTTGCGGCCGCCGGAACAACCTACATACAAAGCTCCTTCTTCTTCGGAGTCCAGATTCATGAGCGCTTTGCTTTGTAGGAATCCTGGTTTGAGATTGTTCGCCCCGGTCAGGCCCGTCTCCTCATCAATTGTGAAAAGGAATTCCACGGGTCCATGGACGAGCGATTTATCTTCCATGATTGCCAGGTTCGTGGCAACGGCAACGCCATTATCCGCACCCAGAGTCGTCCCATTTGCCATCAGGATATTGCCTTTGCGGACGAGCTCGATTGGATCTTTTTCGAAATTATGAACTGTTTCTTTGTTCTTCTCACACACCATGTCCAGATGGCCTTGCAGACAGATGCTCGGCAGGTTCTCTTTTCCTGGCGATGCAGGTTTTCGCACGACAACATTCAACGACTTATCCTGCTTGACTTCAAGTCCGAGTTTTTTTGCAGTTTCGACCACATAGTTTGAAATCTGTTTCTCATTCTTCGACCCACGAGGAATTTTGCTGATCTCTGCAAAATATTTCCAGAGAAGAGCTGGTTTGAGTCCTTCTATAGCGTTTGCCATGGTTTGATTCTCCTGCATTTCAATTTGTCCAATTTTGTTACGAGCCCAACCAGACAATGGTACTCCATGTTGTCCGGCTTGGAATTGTTCTCTATCGTGAATGTTACATTATCGCAGTCGGAGGTGCCGGTTCATCCGCACTCCCTGCCTTCCTGATCGGTACAAGAACCAAATACGCTGCCAGGATCACAAAGAACACAATGGCAAGCCACGGAGCAATTTCTGAAAGTCCCGGTATAACCGGGAATTCGGGCGGCTTACCCATTTGATCATTCACGAACACGACAACTGCAATGACCAATCCCATGAGCGCTTCACCTGCAATCAATCCAGACGCAGCAAGCACACCGGCATTCTCGACACGAGCCTTCTGCGCTTCATTGTGACCGCGTTTTTTGCTGAGTCTGTCGACGATACCGCGAATGAGACCACCGCAGAAAATGGCAAATGTGGTCCCGAGCGGCAGGTACATTCCCACAGCAAAAAGCATCGGGCTTTTGACTTTGATCAGGATGAGCGAAATCCCCATCGCGATCCCAACGATGACCAAAGGCCATGCCATTTCTCCACCAACGATACCCTGCGACAATGCAGCCATGAGACCTGCCTGAGGTGCCGGAAGGTTCTTGCTGCCAAACCCGCCCGTCAGCGGATTCTGCGCGAGATCAGAATTGTGCAGCACGTACAAAGGAAAGAACATCACCATCCCAGCTAGAATGACACCGATAATATCTCCGATTTGCATTTTCCACGGTGTGCCGCCGAGGATGTGTCCAACTTTGAGGTCTTGCAGCATTTCGCCGGCAACCGCCGAGGAAACGCAAACAACAGCAGCGACTCCCAGAACTGCGGTAACTCCCTGAGTTCCTGAAACGCCTATGATAACCATCGTTAACGCCGCAACAACAACCGTTGCAAGCGTCAATCCGGAAATGGGGTTGTTGGAAGATCCGATCATTCCAACAAGGTTACCCGAGACAGCCGCGAAAAAGAATCCGGTGATAAGCATGACAACTGCAGCAAGGATCGCACCTCCGATGACTTGAGTGAAATAGAAATAGAGAGCAATCATCAGAACGAAAACCAGGGCTACGCCGATCAGCACCGTGCGGAATGAAAGGTCGCGTTCCGTCCTCACCGTCGTCTCGTGTGCTGACGCCGCTTTGCGGACGTCTGCGATTCCCCGTTTGATACCCAAGAGAAGGTTCTTGCGCATTCGCCACAGGGTAAAACAAGCACCAACCAGCATTCCACCGACTGCAATCGGACGAACGATGAATTTGTAGATATGACCTGTGAGTGATGCCCAGTTCTGAACTCCATCCGCTGCTGTGTACTTGTCAATCATCGAAGGTCCAAGGAAAAACACGAGCAAAGGCACCAGGAGTCCCCAGGCAAGGAGACCACCAGCAAAGTTCAGTGCGCCGAGCTCCGGCCCGATGATGTAACCGACACCAATGTATGCGGGCGTCACGTCTGGCGCGGAGAATGTTGTGATTCCACCTGCCGGAATGATGTTTGAGTCTTTTGTTAATCCTAACCGAACAAGACTCTCTTTGAGTTTTCCAACGGGGATCTGAAAACTGTTTTGATAGAAGAAAGCACCAAGTCCGTCCTTTGTTGAAATATCCGCTCTGGAAAGCAACTTCACAAGAGCACCCACTCCCATCGCTTTGAACAGGGACACCGCTGCGTCTGCGCCGCGCAAGCCAGCTTTGTGAATCGAACTTGCGGCGACAGATTCAGGAAATGGCAGGGATTCATCCTCCACCATGACTTTGCGCAACATGGTAACAAACATAATGCCCAGCACACCTCCCAGAATCATCAAGGAAGTGGCAGTGAGATACTCCTTCAACATATTTGTTGTATCAAACTTCCACAGTTGGAGAACGACGAACGCGGGAATCGTGAAGACTGCGCCTGCAGCAACGGATTCCCCGATCGAACCGACTGTTCTGGCAAAGTTCTCTTCAAGAATTGAGCCTTTGTAAAGTCTCAGGACTGCCATACCGATGACCGCCGCGGGATAAGTTGCCGCGATCGTCATTCCGGCTTTTAATCCCAAATAGGCGTTGGCCGCACCCAGAATCACGCACATCACCAAACCAATCAGTAAAGCGCGGACAGTAAATTCTCTCATTTCAGTTTGAGCAGGAACCAAGGGAGTGAATTTGCTGCCGCCTGAATTTGCCTCTGCCATAAGAGTCTCCTTCTGTTAAGAGTGGACTTTCCGGAGTTAGCGAATGAATATAGCCTTGGTGATATACCACGCCATCATCGGATTCTCCTTGAGGCGACGGGTGGAATAGGCATACCATTGCTCCCCGTAAGGAACATACACGCGGAGTCGATGTCCGGTCTTGACAATCTGATCCCTCCGGCCTTCCCGAACTCCAAGGAGCATTTGAAACTCATACTGATCTTTTTTCAATCCAAATTTCTCAATCATCCTTACCGCTCCATCCAACAGGAAGTCATCATGCGTGGCAATGCCGACGTACGATCCACCGTCAAAGATAATTTGAAGGAGTTTCATGTAGTTGTCGCGTATTTCCTGGCGGCCTTTGTATGCTATGCTCGGCACTTCATTATAGATCCCCTTGCAGAGACGAAAATTCACGCCTTCTTTTACAAGTGCTTTCACATCGGACTCGCTTCTCCTCATGTACGCCTGGATCACGACACCGATGTTTGTAAAACCTTCTTTTCGGAGTCGTCGATAGAGTTCCAATGTATCATCTGTTGTAGTCGCGTCCTCCATGTCGATCCGGACAAAGTTGCCAAGTCTGGCGGCCTCGGCGACAATTTCTTTGACATTTCGGAAACAAAGTTCCTTATCGATTTTCAATCCGAGTTGCGTTGGTTTGACCGACATGTTGGAATTGAGGCCGTTTTCTTTGATCGCTCGGAGAATCGGAGAAATGTTGTTCTTGACTTGATTCGCTTCGCTGGCATCTTTCACATCTTCCCCGAGCAAATCTATTGTGGACATCATTCCATTGGCATTGAGCTCTCTTACAGTGCGGATGCCATCGGCAAGGGTCGTCCCTGCGATATAGCGCTTGGCAACTTGACCAACAACAGGTTTGGGGATGAGTGGGAGTGCATTAACGATTAACTTATTGAGGATTGACATGCGTTCGTTGGCTTAAGAAGAAATTGAGAATGGAGCGAAAACTGATGAAAAATGATGTTGCCAATATACCGACGGGTGTCCTGAAATGCAATCAAAAGCAGGCTCCATCTCGTCAAAATGTCATTACCTAGGAAACAAAAAACCCTCTGCGATTGGCAGAGGGTTTTAAGATACCATAGTCAGTAAAGTTTCTCAAAAACTATAAACGAAGCGAACCTTGGGTTCAATTCTTTTTTGCGTCGAGTACGTCCCATCGGGGTTCTTAGCATACGTCCATTGGTATAATGTCGAGACGATCATGTAAGGGATTGGCTTGTATCCGACTTCGGCATACAGAATCGAGTTCTCGTCAAGTTTGAAAACGGGACCTATGTTTCTCTTGTCAAAACCTCCGTCGATGACAATCTGGGGAATGACCGCAGGCGTCTGTAGCTCTGCATGGAATACACCCTGATTTTTCACGCCGACGGGAGCCTGATATCCTCCTACGATATTGAACGTATTCAATATGCTGATAATGATTTGACCGAAGTATCCCTGACTTTTCTGAGCATATCGCAACGATGCCGCCTTGCTCGCAAAATTGGATGTATCGGTCAAAGAATATCGGTCGCGCTCGTAGAGGGCATCGAAGTATGACGGCAGGAACTGATCACCCAGCCATCGTCGTTCATATTTCGCGCCGATCCAAATTAATCCCATTCCGTAGAAATTCATATCGATTCCCACTGCCCCGCCGTTTCCATAGCCTTTGATCTTGGCGAGATCTCCATACAGCGTGGATTTAACAGCGGAAAGAGAAAGCAAAGGAAGTCCCGCATCGATTCCGTATACCGCCATCCGATCACCGCTGTTTGAGTTTGCTATCGCCGTCGTTGGCACTCCTCCAACCAAACCGTAGGTTTTGTTCGAATTCTTGTTGAGGTCTGCGGCGTATGTAGCGCCTAGTTCGAATCCCCCAATGATCGGGATCTTGGCAGCGGGCGTAAACTTCACAGGACG
>CAZOIM010000004.1:15665-52277 GCA_964579855.1 uncultured Ignavibacteriaceae bacterium
TCACCTTGTCGGATTTTCCCCTCTTTGTTAATCCTCAAATTAAAGTCCAGACCCAGTCCAAAATTCCCGAATGCAAATTCGGGAGTCAGGGTAACCAAATAGAACACCTGGCCGTCAATGACGGTGACACCAGCTCCACCTTCAAGGGTCTGTTGTTGTTTCTGCATCAGACCTTGTGCGCCGGTTCCCTGAGCAACGAGTCCTGTAGTGACTGCCAGAACCATGACGATCGAAGTGAGCCAACGGTTTGATAAAGACATTTGTACCTCCTTTGGAGTTTTCGATTAATGACTGAAGAGTATCCTGCAAACAACTAGTGCGCCCAGCATTCCAAACAGGTCGGCGATTAGACCAGCCGGGACCGCGTGTCGGACGTTCTTGATTTGAACGGCACCAAAATAGACAGCGAGCACATAGAATGTGGTTTCCGAGCTCCCATACATTGTCGAAACCAGGACTCCGGTGAACGAATCGGGACCGTGGGCCTTCATGATTTCCGTCATCAAGCCAAGCGAACCACTGCCGGAAAGCGGTCTGAGGAAGGCCATGGGCAAGACTTCTGGGGGCATCCCGATCAATCGTGTAACAGGTGAGAGAATCGATGTAAGAACATCCATAGCACCGCTTGCGCGAAAAACGCCTATCGCAAAGAGCATAGCAACCAGGTACGGAATGATGCGCACCGCCGTATCAAATCCTTCTTTCGCTCCTTCGACAAACACTTCGTAAGCCTTTACTTTCCTAAAAGCTCCCCAGCCCAGAATGACCAGAATCATCGCTGGGATAGCTATGATTGAAATCAGATTGATGGAAGTCTTGAACAATTCAATCATATCAACTCTCTATATCCTTCTTGTACCTCGGCAACCGTTGGAGAAGTTTGGAGGCTGCGACACCGGCAACGGTTGCACATGCAGCTCCTACAATCGAAGTGCCAATAATAATGCCTGGATTTGCAGAACCAGCAGCCGCCCGCACGGCGATTGCCGTCGCCGGAATAAGCACGAGACCGCCGGTATTGATTGTAAGAAAGGTTACCATCGCGTTCGTTGCGGTGCCGGGTTTTGGGTTCAGTTTGTTCAGTTCTTCCATTGCCTTAAGACCGAGCGGAGTTGCCGCATTGTTCAATCCGAGCATGTTGGCTGCAATGTTCATGATCATTGCGCCTACAGCGGGATGATCTGACGGAATTTCCGGAAAAATTCGACGGGTTACCGGTGTAAGGATTTTCGTCAGGATCCTTATGAATCCCGCTTCTTCAGCAATTTTCATCAGACCCAACCACAACGCCATGATGCCGATAAGTCCAATTGAAATTTCAACCGCCGTTCCGGCAAAATCCAATGCCGCCTGCGTGACAGCTCTTAGCTTCACAAATTTTATTGGTTCAAGAACGAATTTCATTTGAGCCGAAGATCCATTTGGAGAGAATTCGATGCTAATCAGTCGCCCGGTGATCCTGTCCTTTGTCGAAGCATACTTTGCCATTTGTCGCCAGTAACCGGGACTTCCATCGGTCATTGTCATAAGCAGCGTACCTTGTTGAGCAGTATTCACGACAACGGAAACAGGTTGTCGTACATCGGTCTCTTGCGTTTGGATGCCGTAGAATTGGTCGAATGTCTCTTTGGACATCTCGACTTCCCCTTCCCACATTTGGGCTGTTCCGGCAGGCGAATGCGCTACTACAAACGTGGCGCTCATCGGGATTCCGTTTCGGTACGAGTTTTGGACCTCGTCCTTGATGTCATTGCCGACCGCAGTGATAATGGCAATGACCACCAGGGAAATCCAGATGTAGTTCAGCATGTGGTGGAGGTTGGATGTAATTCTTGGCTGCTAAACTATTGCTTTTCGCTGATAAAACCAAGTACAATCTTCCCATTGTAGCGCATATCACTTCGTTGATTTCATGTCGGGATTTCAATACCTTTTTGTTGACCTTCACTCTCGCGAACTATAGTCAGATGAACCAACTCATTGCACTTGAGAGGACCTCATTCCTCGAATCCCTGGAACGTCTGCGTTCACTTTCCAGTGTAACACTTTTGAAAAAGAATATTGGGCTTCTTCGTAATCGAGTACTTCGCGTAAATCGATCGCGACATAACGCACTTCAAAACAATCGAATCCTGGTCTCAAGGAAATTTCTTACTGGTGAATTAGATCAAATCCAACAATCACGGACTTTGGATCGTGCAGGTTACTATCTCTCACGTCTTCGGAAATCACTGACTTCTGTCAAGACTGCATCAATCAACGATTTAAACTTGCGCCGGTGGAAAGAATACGACGACATCCTAACAGACAGTCTATGGATTCTTCCAAAAAGAGATGCTTCGGGAAGACACTCAGCCTGGTACTGGGGGAATTTCATTCCTCAAATTCCCCATCAGATCATGCTTCGCTACACGAAACGCGGTGATTGGGTTCTTGATCCATTCGCAGGTAGCGGCACGACTCTTTTGGAATGCAAGCACCTTGAGAGGAATGGCCTCGGAATCGAGCTCAACCCAACTGTGGCGCAAAGATGCCGGGCGACTATAGATTCCATTCCCTCTCGAACCAATAACACGGTCGATATAGTGACCGGAGACAGTGTGACGTTGGATTTCCGAAAACTTCTGAGACACAAAGGCGCAGAATCTGCTCAGTTGATAATACTGCACCCCCCGTATCACGATATCATACGATTCAGCAAAAGCCGAAGGGATCTATCGAATGCGTCATCCACCAAACGGTTTCTTGAACTTCTGGGAAAGGTCGTTGACAATTCATTGAGAGTACTTGACAGGGGACGTTACCTTGCTCTCATCATTGGTGACAAGTACAACAAGCGTGAATGGACTCCGCTCGCATTTCTTGCGATGAACGAGATAATGAAAAGAGATTGTCTCCTGAAGAGTATCGTGATCAAGAATTTTGATCAGACAACAGGGAAGAGAAAACAGGGGGCATTATGGCGATACAGAGCTCTCGCTGGCGGGTTTTACGTGTTCAAACACGAGTATATATTCATCTTCCAGAAGAAATAGCAACTCTGAAGTCAATGCAATGTGTTTCGTAAAGGTGCAATGATGGAAGTTTGGTTAGACGAGGAGAAATACCGCACATGCCCCCGTGATCGCACATAGCCAATTCACGAAGTCATTGTTGATCCAACGAATTCCGCTTATGAGATCCGTTCTTGAATCACAATGATACGTGCGCTCCGTGGTTTTTCCGCAAACGATGCATCGATACTGTGCTTGAACCGTCGCGCCAGCAACGCTGTCGCTCAAACTGCCGATAACTCCTGCAACCGCTGCGGCAATCAGGATTGAACTCGACCCAGCCCAGAAAATCCCACTCAAGACGACAATTGTCGAACCTGCTATAGCACTGACAACGCCAGCAACAGAGATCCCACCACTGACACCTGGTCTCACTTTTCGCAAAGTGATGATTGAAACTGTTGTTCCCCTAAAGTACGTTCCTATCTCCGTGCCCCACGTGTCTGCCGTGACCGCAGCGACCGCACCAAGATAGAATGGATAAAAATTTACGTCCTGAAAGAAGTATTGGAATAGGGCGAGGATTCCGGCAACTCCTCCGTTGGCAGCAACCTGACCCACGTCTCGCGTCCCAGTCTTCTCGAACACGGATTCTGTACTTTCTTTTCTGGATTTCCCAACCTTCGACAACAGGCTTGAAAGAACAAAAAAGGTCAAGATTGGGACGGTCCATTTCCATCCACCTACACCGAACAACAGAGAGGCCAACAAAAAAGTTGCTACAGCACCACTTGCCTTCAAGAATCGGAGCAAGTACGCTACAAGTGCGATCACAATACCAAGTCCGACACCGACTGCAAATTGAGTATTGTTCTGAATTGATGACGGCACAAGAACGTAATAGAGGACAAATCCAACGGAGAGAGGAATGGTGATGTTATCAAGTGCCCTCGAAGAAAGAGCTTCCCACGCAGTCGCAATAAGCGAGGCGCTGAGCACTGCAATCGAGATGGTAATGCCCATGTGGCTCGTCCCATCGAAGTACCAAAGTCCGGCCAACAAGCCCAACGCAGTCGTCACGAACATCGCCGTCGATCCCTGAATTGATTTCTTGTCAGACGTTAGTCGGAATACTAATGGGTTCTTGATTGATTCGCCAACGATTGCTGCGGATGCATCGCCGAGGCCAAGCGCGAGCATGGAAAGTGAGACAATTTCCGGATGAGAATTCCAAAACAATAGAATGAGCGCAAGGAAAGCCAGGGGATAATAAACGGTGCCATAAGCGCCTCGGGAAACTGCATGAAGACTCTTGAGAAGCCCAAGCTTTATCGCGGTGAAGGTGAACGCAGTAAACGATATCGCAAGAACTAGGGGAAGAAGGGCCGATTTGAACAAATCCGGGGCGAAGAAAATGAGGATCGCCACCGAGATATGAACAAGTTTTCGGGTGAACTCGGGCGACCAACGCAGGAGGTGGCGTATTCCTTCACCAATTGCAATCGTGGCGCTGATACCGAGAAGTATCCAGGTAAACCGCAACCACTCAGCCGGCGACGGACTCTGGATAAGTTGTTGTGCGTACGCTTCCATTGTGCTTATGGGCCATTGAGCGAGGCATCCAACATTGATGAGTGGACAAGCTGCAAATCAGGGAGCTTCACTGCGGGCTGAATTCCCTGTACAAGCGCAATCACAATGCCGGATTCGGTTCAAGACGAGTATTCTTGATGAGTGAATACACCAGCAAATCCAGCACGATTCGCGGGTCGCCTATAGAACTCTTCATTGCAGCGTCTGCCGATAGAAGGGCGCGAAAGCCATTTTCGATATCAGATGGAGAGAGTTTCGCGTGGTAGTCCAGATACTGCTTTAAGAAATAAGGACTGATTTTCAGTTCCGCGGCAAACTGAGATTCGGGAGTGCGATGTTCCTTCAGCTCGGAGATTCTCAGCATCATCGTGAAGAATCTTGTGAGCATAACGATAATGAGCTGTGCATTTTCACCCGCTTGCATCATTCGGGCAAGGACAGACAATGCAGCGTTCACATCTTTTTTGCCGATGCAGTTTTGGAGATCGAACACGGTATATCCTTTCGATGCTCCGACAACCGCGCCAATGTCTTCTCCCGTGATCTCCCTTCGGTCACCGATGTAGATGAGAAGCTTGTCAATTTCGTTGTCGAGAGACCTTAGCGAGTTCCCAACGTACGCCTGTAACATGCGGCAGGCTTCAGGAGATGCATCCTTCTTCTTTAGACGAACCCTGGCGGCAATCCAGGAAGGAATCTGATTATCGTAGAGTTGATCACACGAGATAATCCTTGCCGCCTTCTTCAATTCCGTGAACGGACGTTTTCGAAAATCGGGCTCTCCAGAAACAAGCACTAGACAGGTGGACTCAAGAAGGTGCTGTATATAGCCGGCAATAATTTCCTTGGAGACTTCCCCCAAGACCAGTCTTTCAAATTCCCTGACAACGACTACACGGCGATTTCCCATCATCGGATAGGATGAAGCGTGCGCGATTACATCTTTTGCGTCGGATTTGCCACCATACATCACGTCAAGATCAAATCCACGCATCTCGCTTGGGACAATCGTATCAACGATATGTCGTATACACTCGTCGACGAGGAAGTCCTCCTTCCCGATGAAAAGATAGAGAGGTCCAAAGTTCTTTGCTTTCGCCTCCTCCACAAAATCATCGTAGCTCAGAAATTCGGACCGTTTCGTTCTGCCAAAAGCCACTTGTTCGACCCTTCGTTGTTATTCTGTTTTGACGCTAACTTTGTTCATAACAACGGGCACCTTTGGTTTCCCATCCCGTGCCCCTGGAGGCACCAATTCCACCCGACCGATCTTGTCGACAACTTCCATCCCCTTGATCACTTTCCCGAATATCGTATAATTCTTGGGCATCCCAAATTGATCCGCCAGCAGAATAAAGAACTGGCTCGTGTTGGTGTTCGGACCCCGGTTCGCCATCGCCAAAACACCTTTCTTATATCCCTCCTTGTACGAAGTTGTTTCCGGATTCAATTCATCGGCAAACTCTCCCCCGTAAATACTTTTACCGCCTCTTCCTGTCCCTGTCGAGTCGCCCCCTTGTATGACAAATCCCGGAACCACCCGATGGAATATGATGCCATTGTAATAGCCTTCTTTTGCCAGACCCGCGAAATTTGCGGTAGTCTTCGGCGCGTCCTTTTCATACAATTCTGCTTCAATTGTCCCCAACGTTGTGACGATGACAGCGACCATTTTGTGCTCCTTCTTCTGTTTGACGCCGTGAGAGTTTTTTGTGCCTCCACTCGTGTCAGACTTCGTTTGTCCCAACGCCGTCACAACAAGAGCAAGACTGAATAGACTGACAAAGATTTTGCGCATCATACGTGAATCCTCCTTCACTGATTGAATTTAGCTGTTATGATTTTAGTCCAAAACAATGCTATCCATCTATTTCTTCATTTGATGAGAGTTCAGATTCGCAATTCAACTACATAGACTGTATTTATATTTGCACCGTTATGCCAAATTTTATACCAGCAGAGAAGAAATCAAGTTTAGGAGTTGGGGCCGAACTCTGGATTCCTCCTTTGAAGCTCCCAGCGTATACCCAACGCAGATCAACTCCAATGCTCCCCCAAAAGTGATCATCAAACTTTGTATTCCCGACGGCTTCAATCTTGAAGGCTGGTCCGGAGGCTTTTGAACTTTCGCTTGCTCCGCTTTCAACAAATTGTTCTTTAAAGTTTCCGAGAGCGTATCCCACTCCACCACCAAATTTCAACCAATAGTCATCCCCGGGTACAAGATAGTGCACCAACAATGTGCTCATCTGGGCAGAATAAGAAAAATCCCACTGATATGATCCGATGACGTTATACGATTTCAAGAGATAACTGTATTCGAGGCCAATGGACCATTCGTTGCTAACCTGAAATTCAGGGACGACGAAGAACTCAGAAGCCGAAGCAAAGTCAGACAGTTTTTGATCTGGTATTGGTAGTGTCAACCCGTTGATATAGTTTATGATTGAAGGATCAGATAGCGCACTAACTCCCAGGCCACCAGTAATTTGGATGAACCTCCCATCACTGCTCGATTGCTGGGAATGTACAGTATTTGCAGGGAACGCCACAATTCCGAATCCCAGAAGAATGTAAGTGCAAAAGAAGTCGTTTTTGCCGGCAAGCTTCACAATTCTGTATGCACTCCTCTTTTTCCGCGCTTCAAGCAGTTTGACAAAGAATTCCGCGTTTAGGTGATTCTGCGACATCTCCTCAACAACAACTCTTGCACCAGACTTTTGACTTCGACTCCTTTGCGTCAGGACGCTTGATTCTCTATTTCAGATGCCTGTTCCGTTGCCTCCGCAATGTGCACATGATCTTTCAGAAAGAAATACAGCCCAACCACCGTCACAAGAATATACCCGACTTCATGAGTGATGAGAGAATATCCCAGCGCCGTCGCATTATCTATACCGTAGAGTTTCATCAGCGTAAAAGTCATGAACGAATGATACGTGCCAATTCCACCGGGCGCAGGCAATACGAAAGCTATAGACGAAATGGTCAGAAGAATTACCGATGCACCAAAATCAAATCGCAAAGCAGACATGGAATCAAACGCAAAGAACGGGACATAGAGTCCAAGCGCGTAGAGTCCCTGAATCAAGACACTAAGAACGACAATGACCAAAAAGGATTCCCGCATTTTTGACACTGCGAGACCCGTTTGGAACGAGTCCATCAGACTGTCAAAACGGCCGCGATACTTCATCGGGAGGAGAATCTTCAATTTCCCCGCATACAATACGAACGCCCCAGCCTTGAAAAAGAGAAGGACAAAAAGGAAGAAACAAATGATTGAGCTAATCAACAACAATGGACGTACCGAGTTTACATTTTCAAAAAACGGAGTCAGCGACGACGGATAGGCAAAGAGGACGATTGAAACAATGAAATAGAACATGAGAAAATCCAGGATGCGTTCGATGACCACCGATCCCAGCGCCGAGGTTTTTGATATACCTTCCAGCCTGCCAAGCACATACGGTCTGACAAGTTCTCCAACACGCGGAAGAGCATTATTGACCATGTACCCGATCATCACCCCTGAGAAAAGATTCCTTCGGGATATTTTCGCCTTTACGGGCGTCAACAAATATCCCCATCGTACGGCGCGGACCCAATGACTCAGCAAGCCAATTGGAACGAGAAGGGAAATCCACCAATAATTTGCGCCTTTGAGAGAAATCCATAATTCCGCGAAATCAGTCCCCCGGAAGGCAAGATACAGGAAGAACGCCGCGATCGCGAAACTGAAGAGCGTACGAAGAATCTGCTTAACGTTTGAGGACATGAATCAGATTGGAGTGTGGTTAACGAAGATCAACGACTTCAACTCCGGGCGGAGGTGTGTAAACAAAAGTCTTATCGCTGAGGTTGGTGTTTAGCTTGAGTTGTCTGATGGTATACGTTGTTTCCGTATCGTTCACATCCACGACGTCGATCGATTGAACATTCCAGGATCCCTGCTCCACGATTATCTTCACGGACTTTACGAAAGAGCGGTCATCCTTGGGCACAAGCTTCAACGTCGCTGTCCTTGAGTTCTTTTCTTTTCCTACACTAAGCAGCGTTGCATAGTAGGTTTGCGGAAGATTAAGAAGGAAGCTTTCCGGCGAAATTGAGTTTTGATTTTCTTTGTACTTGTCAACGATGACCTGATTGTTCACCGGAGAATACAGCCACACAGTGATGCCATCAGTGACGATTGTCTCGTTTTCAGCCTCCATTCGGAGTTTCGTCGGCTTCTTGATCATGATGTTGCCCGAGTACGTTTGCTCGATATCCGAAAAACCCAACTTCACATGCTTGGTGAACGATGCTGTCGCATCGTCAATCATCTCGTAGCGATTCTGCATCTTGTCGGTGATGTCTTTTGCGGTTAAGTTATTCTCCTGAGCGTAAATTACCGAGGAAGAGATTGCAGCCAACAAGATATAGTTCAACAAGCGCGTCATACAAGATTTCTCAAAAGGGCTTCCAGTTCGGCCTCGGATTCACATAACACTTCGCGTGCTTTGCTGCCGTCGAACTGTCCGACAATGCCGGCGGCCTCGAGTTCATCAACGAGACGGGCTGCGCGCGAGTAACCGACCTTCAACCGCCGCTGAAGCAACGAGACGGAACCTTGCTGATGTCGGACGATGATTCGAGCTGCCTCCTCAAACAATTCATCTCGAGCACCCCCCGATGCCCCCATCGAGGCTTTTCGATTCTCGAGCACTGATGGACACGTCGTTGGGTGATTGTATCCCTTCTGCTTGCCGATATGATTGGTGATGCGCTCGACTTCGTCCGTGGAAATGTATGCGTTCTGAATCCGAATCGGCTTTGGATTTGCTGCCGGCAGGTACAGCATGTCTCCGTTTCCGAGAAGTTGATCTGCACCGTTCATGTCAAGAATTGTTCGTGAGTCGGTCTTCGACGCAACCTGGTATGCGATACGCGCTGGGAAATTTGCTTTGATCACACCAGTAATCACGTCCACAGATGGACGTTGAGTTGCCAGTACAAGGTGAATGCCAACGGCGCGGGCAAGCTGCGCCAGTCTCGCAATCGGCTCCTCAACCTCGCGGGCAGCGGTGATCATCAAATCCGCAAGTTCGTCGACGATCACAATGATGAAAGGCAACTTTCGGTGTTTCGTCGTTTCCGTACTGACCAAACGTCCTGATTTCAATCGTTCATTATAGTCGGCGATATTTCTCACGCCCGCTGAAGCGAGCAAGTCATATCGCTTGTCCATCTCCAATTCAATGCCTTTGAGGAGCAGGACAGCATTATTCGCCGAGGTCACAATCTCTTCATCAATGTCGGGCGACACCAGCAAGTAATGGCGTCGCAACCCTGCATAAAGCGTGAGTTCGATCTTTTTCGGGTCGATAATGGCGAATTTCAAATCGCTTGGATGGAGTTTATAGAGGAGGCTTGTAATGATGGTATTCACGCCAACGCTCTTTCCGGAACCTGTGGCTCCTGCGATAAGCAGGTGGGGCATCTTCGCAAGATCATCGACGAAGACTTCACCGGATATCGTTTTCCCCATGGCAATGGGCAACGTTGCCTTCGAATCCCGAAACTTCGCCGAATTGATGACACTTCGAATCGTCACAAGAGATGGATTGTGATTAGGTATCTCAACCCCCACCGTTCCTTTTCCCGGTATCGGCGCAATAATCCTGATTCCCTTCGCTTTCAATGCAAGGGCTATGTCATCCTGCAAGCTTTCAATCCTGCTGATCTTGACGCCGGTTGCGGGCACAATTTCATACAACGTCACGACCGGACCAGGCGTGACGGCAACACTTTCGATGGCGACTCCAAAATCACTGAGCTTTGAACGAAGCAGCTCTGCGTTGGATTTCAACTCCTCGTCGTCGATATTTTCCGCAGTGCGTACTGTGTCCAGGAGCTCAACTGATGGGAACACGTAATCTATCTCTTCTTCTTCCGGCTCTCCTTTTTTCCTGTCGTCGTAGTCAACCTCTTCTTCTTGGACGGACTCTTTGATCTCCATTGACAGACCGCTGTTTGTCTCGGGCTTCGGATCTGGCGTAACCACGCGCGGAGAAGGAATTTGATTTTCCTGAATTGTCGATTTCGGAGGAGTTGCAACTGCTACGGGTTGAGGTCTGGCAACGCGGGGCGATGGAAGTTGAATCTCTTCGGCGGATTTCTTGATCTCCACTTTATGCCTCTTGGCCTCTGCCGATTTCTTTCGCAGAAGATCCAATCGGTTTTTCATCGAAAGCCGGAATGATGCAAATCCCACCAGCAGCGATCTCCAACTTGTGCGGAGCCTTTCGAGAGTTCTCTGAAAATCCAGGTCCAGCAGTAAAGTCAGAACGACAACGATTAACCCCGTGACCGCAATGACGGCACCCGTAAGACCAATGAGTTTCGAGAGGATTATGGAAATCGCTTCGCCAACTACCCCACTCCATTCACCCGGCAGATCTCCTTCAAAGCGACGGATGGTGCCTGTCAGCATCGAAAAGAGAATGACCAGTGCAATCGCATAGTTTGACGCAACGATAAGTTTGTGGAGATCCTTCTTGCGCAACCACGTCCAAAACCAAACAAACCCAAGAATAGGAACTATGATGACTGAATAACCGACGGTGTAATTGATAAGGTAGTTCGAAATGATCGCTCCGACCAGACTTAACCAATTGCCGGTTGCAACCGAGCGATCGAGAGAGACATCGTTGCTGAAGATTGAATTCCAGATATCCCTCAATCCAATTTCACCACGCGCCTGATCGGCCGAGGTGTAGGAAACGAGAGAGAGAAATACCATTAACGAAACGACGATGCCGCAGAATGCCAATAACTGGCGTTTCTGGTTCAGATGGGATTTCGGGTGTTCGGATTCTTGAGGTGCAGACATTGTGGCACGCGGTTGGCGAGTCTATTTCTCTTGTGATGTAATCGACAAATCGATTTGCCGCGTTTCTTCTTTTTTCAGCTTAATGACAGTTCCCACCAGAACGGGAAGAACAGGGATCGAATCGACGGCTCCACAAATCTTCAAATCATCCCCAAACCCGATTTCAGCCAAATAGAGTCCCTGATCACAAGATTTTAAGAGCTTGGGCAACGATCGACCGAGGTTTCGGTATAACAGCAGCGACGCCCTGGCAGAATCACTCATGTCGATCTGCGAAGATTCGTCATCCTGGAGCCTGTTGAGAATCATTCCTGCACAAACGGCATCTTCCAGGCTGAAATTGCCCAACGAGCCGGCCTTTCCCGCACAGACGATCGAAAAATCTCCGCCAATTTCCCGAATGTACTCCACGATGACGGAGATGTTCACAAAGGAGGCAATCGCGAGGTTTCGGGCATAGCGACTCTTATGCATCGCCACCGATCCATTCGTAGAGCAGAAGATGATCGATTTTCCGTTCACGTTCGAAAAAGAATATTCCTTCGGTGAGTTGCCGAGATTGAATCCGTCGATCATTTTTCCGTTCCGCTCTCCACCCCGCAGCGTCACCTCGCCGAACAGACTTCCAGAGATTTTTACAGCAGATTCTATGCTCGAAACGGGAATGATTTCACGGGCTCCATTGTGCAGTGCCACAGCCACAGTCGTGCTGGAACGAAGAACATCGATGACAACGATATTCTTGTCCCTCAGCTGAAGCTCGTCAAGTTGTCCGGAAGAAAATGTCACGTCAATCTTCATTCAGCGCTCCCTGGCGATACTACTTGTGGAGAAATGGAACTTTCACAACGGTTGCAGGAGTCTCCTTACCCCGAATCGAAACATTCACACTCGAACCTGGTTCTGCGAACAACGTACTCACGTATCCCATAGCAACAGATTTTTGAAGCGACGGGGAGAACGTTCCACTGGTGACGTGACCGATGGTCGACCCATTGTTGTTGAGTGAAAACCCGTGACGGGCGATATTCTTTTCGGGAAGCGTCAAGCCGACAAGCTTTCGCTTCAAGCCGGATTCCTTAGCCTTCAGCATCGGTTCTCTTCCCAGGAATTCTCCTTTGTTCAATTTGGTGATCCAACCAAGTCCTGCTTCGAGCGGATGCGTTGTCTGGTCAATGTCGTTTCCATAGAGACAGAATCCCATTTCGAGCCTCAGTGTATCACGAGCGCCGAGCCCAATCGGTCCAACCCCGAATTCCTTGCCCGCACCAAACACCGCATTCCACACTTTCGTACCCGTCGCCTGGCTCGAATCAAAATAGATCTCAAATCCAAGTTCACCGGTGTATCCCGTTCTCGAAATAATCATCGGAACACCAGCCACGGTTCCGCGGGTGAAATGATAGTACTCGATGGGCGCAAGAGGGACATCCGTCAGTTTCTGAAGCAAATCACGCGAGTGGGGTCCCTGAATTGCCAGCAGCGAGTAGTCGTCACTCACGTTCTTGAGTTGAACGTCTCCCCTGAGCTGCGATTTCAACCAGCTGAAATCCTTTTCGATATTCGAGGCGTTTACGACAAGCATGTAGTGATCGCCGGCATTGTATACAAGGAGATCATCGACGATGCCTCCGTCAGCATAACACATAGCCGAGTATTGGATTTTCCCTTCGGTTAATTTCGAAACATCGTTGACCGTTGTCCGCTGGAGGAATTGAAGAGCATCGTTCCCCCGAACCACAAACTCACCCATATGAGAGACGTCGAACACCCCTACCTTGTTCCGCACCGTAAGATGTTCGTCCATGATTCCGGTATACTGAACGGGCATTTCGTATCCGGCAAAATCGACGATCTTTGCGCCGAGTGATTTATGAATGTCGTAAAACGCTGTACGCTTCATGACTTATTTCGACTGAGATTTCTTCCAATCCGCCAGGAATCGTTCGAGGCCGAGATCGGTAAGAGGGTGTTTAATGAGTTGATCAATGACTTTGAATGGAATTGTGCAAATATGAGCCCCGATCATTGCCGCCTCCACGACGTGCAGCGGATGTCGAACGCTCGCCACGAGCACTTCCGTCTGAAAATTGTAGTTCTTGTAGATCGTAACAATTTGACTGATCAGTTGCATACCATTCGTGCTGATGTCGTCGAGTCTGCCGATGAATGGACTGATGAAATATGCACCGGCTTTTGCGGCCATCAACGCCTGGTTTGGCGAAAAACAAAGTGTAACATTCGTGCGAATTCCTTCAGCCTTCAACGCTTTGACCGCTTTCAAGCCTTCTTTGATCAACGGCACTTTGACCACAATGTTCTTGTGTATCTTTGCAAGATCCCGGCCTTCTTTCATCATTCCGTCGAAGTCCGTGGATACGACTTCAGCACTAATAGGGCCGTCGACTATTGCACAAATTTCTCTCAGCAATGTCTTGAATTCTTTACCTTCCTTCGCCACCAGGCTTGGGTTGGTCGTCACGCCGTCCAGAACTCCTAGGCTCTCTGCTTCCTTAATTTCGTTGATATTTGCGCTATCAATAAAAAATTTCATTGTACGGTCCTTGCGTTGTGGTCTATATTCTGTATTGTTCGGTTACATCTTTCTTTTGCCTGACTGAAACAAACTTAAAATCGTCCATCGGAATTGAAGGATCCGGGATCATTTTTACCTTCACCAGGAACTTAAATTGAATCTTTGTCATCCGGCTGATTGTGCCCTGCGTGAGATACTGTGCGATCGTGGGATTAGTACGCAATTCAATTCGGAATTCCTTGCTCTCAGATTTAAACCTCTTGATCCAACGCTCAATCTGGTTGATTGTCGTCGCCTTCGATTGAACCAGCCCAGTACCGCCGCACGTTGGGCACGCTTCGCTGAAACTCAAATGGACACTCTGGCGGATGCGTTGACGAGTAATCTGGACCAATCCGAATTCGGTCATCGGCAGCACCGTAACCTTGGCCCTATCCCGCCTGAGTTCCTTCTTCATCTCATCGTAGATCTTCTTTTTGTTCTTTTCATCATCAAGGTCGATGAAATCGATCACAATAAGACCGCCCACATCCCGAAGCCGAAGCTGTCGACACACTTCCCGCGATGCTTCGAGGTTTGTTTTTAGAGAGTTTTGTTCCTGCTCTTTTTTCGCAGCGTAGCGGCCGCTGTTCACATCGATCACGGTCATCGCTTCGGTTTTTTCGATGTAGAGGTATCCGCCGCTCTTAAGCCAGACCTTCTTGCTGAGCAGCGACTGGATGTCTTTTTCAACACCATAGCGATCGAAGATTGGTTCCTTGTCGTGAAAATGTTCCACACGATCCAGCATGTCCGGAGACATCCACTGGACGTACGACTTTATTTCCTTGAACAACTTCTTGTCGTCAACGACGACGTGTTCCACGGAATCCGAAAAAAGATCGCGGATCACGCTGGAGGTCGTGTTCATATCCTTGTAAATGAGGGCCGGAGCCTTCACGGACTTGACGCTTTTCTCGATGTTGTTCCAGTTCTTAATCAGTTCATCGAGGTCTTGCTTGATCATTTCTTCGTCTTTGCCTTCGGCAACGGTCCGGATGATAGCACCAAAACCTTCCGGCAGGAAATTTCTTACGAGTTTTCTGAGTCTCCGCTTTTCTTTGAAGTTGGAGACCTTTTTTGAAACGCCAACCTTTCCATCAAACGGAAGGAGAACGAGGAATCTTCCTGGTAACGAAAGTGCCGAACGAACTCTTACACCTTTCTTTCCGACCGGTTCCTTCGTAATCTGCACAAGGATATCCTGGCCCTTCTGAAGATTCACAGGGGGTTCCGGGCGATGTTCCCGGCGGTTGCGCCTATCGACGACCGCGACTTCCGTGGTTGCGCTTGAAGCCGGGACCGAGCCATTCTCCTTCTCAGGAGCATTCACGACGGGCTGAGCAATCGCATGCGGCTCTCCACCTTCTTCCTCATCGTCGTCATCGTCGTCGAACAGTGCACTGTATTCTTCGATGTGGCCGATGTCGGAAAAATGGAGAAAGGCGTCTTGTTGAAGACCAATGTTGATGAAGGCGGCACGAATGCCGGGCATGACTTTTGCGACAGATCCAAGATAGATGTCCCCAACATTCCGGTCTTTACCGGGGACTTCTACAAATAACTCGGCAAGTTTGCCGTCTTCAAGGATTGCGATCCGATGCTCGTTCGCAGTGGAGTTGATGATGATGTCTTTTTTCATGGGAGCTTTGTAACCACGTCAGCCTACGGTTGAAGGACAGAGTACGGATGTTCTCTTGGCGACGTGGATCAAGCCCGATGGCTTGCGGTACTGGACCGCGGCGGGACGACATTTGTCTTTGTGTCTCTCCAAATCGCTTTGAGTGATGCGCATTCACGTTATACAAACGTAGAATACCCAAACGCGCAAGACTGGTGGTAATGATTATATGTATGAGGGCAAGGAACATAGGGATGATTAAGTCCGCTTTCATTCACTCCCTGCAATTGAATAGGCTGCGGAATTGCCTTTACGTTGCGGATAAATTGTTAATGAAAATCCAACACCTGTTGAATATAAAAAAGAGGCCAAGCTTCCCTGTGTCACACAAAACTCTTTTCCGACCGTTGCTTCCTTCCGGACCTGGCGGGGTTGAGCAACGTCTTGTTGCACAGGACTTGACCTCATCACTTGGACATCTCGAATCTATGCATTGATCACTCTTGACACTACACTCTGGAAAGGCTGAGAGACCAGTCAGCTGCTGCGTTTCTCCTCAGCACACCGTTCGTGGAGCTGATCGGGATCGAACCGACGACCTCTTCGTTGCGAACGAAGCGCTCTCCCAAGCTGAGCTACAGCCCCTTAGGACTCGTTTACTTTTTCAAGATAGTAAACTTTGGCTTCTAAGGCAACTTAGAGCATTTCATTAAACCAGAATTGAATCCACGGTCAACAATCAGTTCAAAATTGACTATCCGTCCACTTTTGTTTAAGATGGCGTGGGCTATTCTCATCATAGTAGGAGAATTCAATGGAAGATAAGTCTGCCGAGTTGCTATTCTCGGAATATATGGCCGTCATTCGAAGGTTACGGAAGGAATGTCCGTGGGACCGACAACAGACTCACGAGTCTCTCCGATCGCCGTTGATCGAAGAAACTTACGAGGTCATTGAAGCCATCGCAGATCGCAATCCGGATCACTTGCGCAGCGAATTGGGCGATCTTCTCCTCCACGTAGCCCTCCAGGCCGAAATTGCAACGGAAGAGAGCTGGTTTACCATGGCGGATGTCCTTGCACACGCAAAAGAAAAAATGATTCGCCGCCACCCTCACATCTTTGAAAATGTGGAAGCAATCGATGAGCACGCCGTACGCAAGAACTGGGAGGAGATCAAACGCGGGGAAGGAAAGACTTCTATTCTTGACGGAGTACCATTGGAATTACCCGCACTCATCAGGGCTCAACGAACACAGGAGAAAGCATCGGCGGTGGGATTCGATTGGAAGAACAAATCCGAAGTCTGGAAGAAAGTCGAGGAAGAGTTGGAAGAGCTGAAAGAGGCTGAACAGACTGGCAATACAGAACTCGTGGAGCAGGAATTCGGGGATATCCTCTTTGCGTTCGTTAATTACTCGCGATTTCTACGCGTCAATCCGGAATTCGCCCTCCGAAAATCCGTCGACAAATTTGGACGGAGATTCCAATTCATCGAGGAAGCGCTCAGACAACGAGGGAAGAGTCCTAGCCAGAGCAGTCTTGAAGAAATGGACTTATTGTGGGGTGAAGCGAAGAAGCAGATAGGATAGAAATAGAACAACCTCATTCCTACGATACTCCGTTCCCTCCCTTTTGTCCACTCGCCTGGAACCGGTCGTATGCATCGATTATTTCCTTCACGAGTCTGTGTCTCACGACATCATTGCGGTCCAAATACACGAACGACACGCCCTGGATGTCCTTAAGGACTGTCTGAATCTGGACCAAACCTGATGTTGTGGAATTTGGCAAGTCAATCTGCGTAATATCGCCTGTAATGATTGCGCGAGAGTGCGCCCCAAGCCGTGTCAGGAACATCTTCATTTGAATTGCAGAAGCGTTCTGTGCCTCATCCAGAATGACAAAAGCATTGTGCAGGGTCCTCCCGCGCATGTACGCAAGAGGAACAATTTCGACAATCCGCTTTTCAATGTAGTCGCGCAGTTTCTCCGCAGAGAGCATATCCTCAAGAGCATCGTACAGAGGCCGCAAATAGGGATCGATTTTCTCCCGGATATCTCCAGGCAGGTATCCAAGACTTTCGCCAGCCTCCACCGCAGGTCTTGCAAGGACAATTCTCGTCACGTCGCGATTTCGGAGTGCGGCAACTGCGAACGCCACTGCAAGGTAGGTTTTTCCCGTTCCAGCCGGACCAATGGCAAACACAATATCGTTCTTCCGAACTTGCTGTACGTATAGTTTTTGACCAGGTGTGCGCGCTTTGATTACGCCGACCTTTGTGAACAGGATCGATGAGTCCCCCTCTTCAGTGGATAGGTCGGTCTGCGGTTCAGTCGGAGCACCATTGACCGTGACAAGGTCAATCACCGTTGCCACATCGTTTGGGGTGAGGTTCCCGTTCTTATTGAGGATATAGACGAGTTCTTTGAAGATCTTTTCGATTTTGGTTACTTCCGCTGCGGATCCCCGGAGAGTAACTTGATCCCCACGTACGGTCACATTCGCTTCAAATCGGTCTTCAATAACCTGAAGGTTCGCATCGTTGAAGCCAAGGAGTTGAACTGTGTCAACCCCACTTAATTGAATTTTCTTTTCCGTCAAATTCCTTTCCTCGGTCTGGTTGCACCAAACAAAACGCCCTCTTCTCCTGTGAACGGAGTGAGGGCGTCGTGAATACTAAACAACGTCGAATGAACTTTTCAGGGCCGTTGCTGTTGTGCCTTTCTATGGATTAGAAGATGTTGCCTTCTTCTTGGACCAATACGAGCGCAACGCCGTTCTCTCAGCCTTGTTAAGGTCACCCTTTTCCGGGATTTGCAGCTTCTGACCTCTGTAAATGAGATCGGGGTTCTTAATCTGATCCCTGTTTCCCTGCCAAATTTTTGGCCAGAGGAACGCATTGTCATAAACCTTGGGTTTCTTGGCGATGTTCCACAAGCAATCTCTGTCCCTGGCCCATGTCCCAACTGTATAGGTCGACCCTGCTTTGCCAGCTTCGAGTGTCGTCTGAATGGTCTTCTTCAATGCATCCAATTTCGACTGGTCATCCTGGATACGTTTCGCAAATACGTCCATCCCACTCATCGCATCTTTCTTGGCTGCATCGAGCCAGTTCTGAGCCGTATCTACTTCGGCCCGCCGAGCCCATAACTCCTGGTTAGAAAGCCTCGAGAGATCATTGATCAGGTTATCGATTTTATCGAGCATCGCAGAAAACGGTGCTTCCTGATTTCCGACGAGCGCTGCAAGTTCATCTGATAGTTTCCTAATTTGAGCAGCCTTTTCGTCATCCTGTTTTTTAAGATTTGCAACGTCATTTTGGAGAGCCGTTAGTACATTCTTCAGGCTATCACGTTTCGACGTTTGCTCAGTCATTTGACGCTGCCACTCCTCTTTTGTCATCTCCTGCGCGAACGCACCAACCGACACGATGACAACAAAGAGAACTGCCAGGCCTATTCGATTCGTCAATTTCATTGATGGGGTCTCCTTCATCGGGGTTAAGGTCACGCTACTGGGGCTTCTGACGTTGTTGAACTGAGTTCTTGTCTTTGGTCAGTTGTGCAATCTGAGCATCCTTGTCAGCGATGGATTTCTGCAAGGCAGCTTTTTGAGATTGTTCGCTGGAAATCTGGTTCTGAAGAGAAGTTATCTCGGCCTTAAGATCGTTCAATTGCTTGATTTCTTGGTCGGATGGTTTGCTGCTGCAGCTCGTCAGCACCATTGCCATCATCGCGCATGCAACGAGCGTGAGAGCTATAGGCTTCTTCATATGAGTATCTCCTTACGTGCAAAAAGTGATCAGCGCATTTTCTACGTATCCAACTTTAAGTAGTATACTGAAATGCAGTAAGAAAGTCAAGAAATTGGGGGCATACATTCTCAATTGACGCAATATATTCCCTCGTTCTTTCAACCCAATAATGACTTCATAGCATTAATCACAACAGCCCACGATCAGCGAAGCTCGTGAACGATTCACCGGCCACGATAATGTGATCGTGTACGGGGATCCCCAGTATTTTTCCCGACTCTACCAGCTGTTTTGTTATGGCGATGTCTTCCTGACTTGGTTCAACATTTCCACTGGGATGATTATGAAGGAAAATGACACTGGCGGCACTCTGTTTCAATGCATCCTGAAAGCACTCTCGTGGATGCACCAGAGAAGAATTCAACGTTCCGCTTGTAATCTTTGCATCGATGATTAGCCTGTTCGCAGACGTAAGAAGCAGTGCCCAGAATTCCTCGTGTTTCAAATCTCTTAATTTGGGCACATAAATGGCTGCGACATCTTCCGGGCTATGAAACACAGGCTTTTCTTTCCCAGAGCTCGCAGGAAGTCTCCGTGACAGTTCACAAGCAGCAATGATAGAAGTAGCTCTTGCCTTTCCTATCCCTTGTAACGCAAGGTCGTGAACAGTCATCTGCGCAACATCGCGCAATGTTCTTCCGTTTGAGAGAAGGTTCCTGGCGAGATCAAGGGCTGTCGCTCCCCTGTGTCCTGTCCGAATGAGAATTGCAAGAAGTTCCGCTTCGCTCAGGAGATTTGCCCCCTTTTGTTCCAGTTTTTCGCGGGGTCTGTCTCCTTCAGGCCAATCTTTTATCGTCGTCCGATACACTACTGCCTCGTCCACCACACCCGTTCCGTGTGGAAGTTGTTTCATGGTTATTTTGGCTCCGGCGAAGCCGACGATTGGGACAGATCGACCTCGCCAATTTTTGAAATGGTTCGATTCCTGAATTGAAGGATGGTAAGGAAGGAATTGACTCTGCGGTCTGTGAAAGAGACCGTGGAATGGAGACCTGGATAGCCCTTCAACCCCGGGAGCGCAGCTGCCAGATCATTCCTGATGGTGGCCCCCTTCTTGACGGTTTGGAGCAACAGTTCAATGGTGTCGTAGCCAAGCAAGGTATTCTTGCCGGGTTTCTTTCCGTGTGCCTTTTGGTATTTGGCATTGAACGATTTAAAGGCCTGCGATTCGGTATTCGTGTATGTGTCTGTCGAAAATATTGCTCCGTCAGTATATTGCCGATTTTCATCGAGTTCGGGAAGTTCATCCCAATCTTCCGTCCCCAACAGCATGGTCTGAAAATTGTAATATTTAATCTGGGAGGCAACGACACCTATTTCATCCGATGTCGCAATGGGAACAAACAAGGCGTCGATATTGTCGACAGGGATCGCAAGGCTGTCAAACTTCGGGGGAACGATGACGGTGGGAATTCCGAGAGAGTCGGCGATTTGCTTGCCGTTCTTGCCGAACAAGAATGTTACAGGCGCAGAAGCGTTGCGTTCGACAAGGGAATCGAGAATTTGTGACGGAACTCCCCATCGTTCCATACTTACCAAAGCAGCCTCCTTCATTCTTGCTGCAAAATCAACAACGGCAACCTCAGATTTCTCCAGAGCCGTCTTTCTCATGGCCAGGAGTTGTGGACGCATATCAGTCGATCCGGGGAAATACCATTCCATGTCCACGAGTTCTCCACCAAGTTTCTTCACCTCATCAACAAAAGCATCCGCCAACGGTGCGCCTACCGAACCTTGTGATGCAAGCACTGCGAAACGCCTGGCGCCGCGTTGTTCATACGCGTAGCGGGCCATGGCGCGGCCCCGTGTTTCGAAATCCGGATTTGCCTGGAAGATGAACGGCCCCACAGCTGCAATGCCATTGCGCGTCGCACTCGGCGTTATCAAAGGTACACCGCGCGCATTTGCAACACCGGCGGCGGCAAAAACATCCTCGCTTGACATCGGGCCTACGATCGCAACAACAGCGTCAATGGAACATAAATCCGAGATCGTTCGAGAAGTCACACTCGGATCGCCTTCAGTATCGCGAATCTCAAGATTTATCTTGGGAATCGACTCAAGATTGTACTCGTCGACGGCCTGTTGGACTCCCTCCAGCGTTTCCAAGCCTGCCTTGGATGCACCTGGTCCTGCCTTGAGCATGAGCGGCAGTGCAACACCTATCTTTAGCACTCCACCCTTTTCGATCCTAGCAAGGAGTTGCACCGCTTCGGCCACATATTTTGTGTCAGGCGGCAGTGCCGTTACGGTGCGAAGGATCACTTCTGCGTTTTTCACATCCCCGGTCTGGAATATTTTGTCCGCTATCGAGTAGTTCAAAAGAGCTTTGGTCACATTGATAGTGGCTACCGGTACCATCATCTGCAATTCAGCGATCGTCAACTGGGACGATGCAAGAATCTCAAGCATTCGTTCGGAGATCGCCGTGAGTTTGGGCCTCCTCGTCATCTGACGGGCAACGAGAAATTCTCCCGCCGCATCCTCGTATCGTCCAAGTCGATAGTAATCCAACCCCAGTGTGTAATGGGCGTCATCGACGTATTGGGATTCCGGATACACATCCATTAAATCTTTCAACAGCTTGATTGATTCGCGGTAATTGCCGAGTTGATAGTAGGCTTTGGCCCCCATGATCGCCGCGCCGGTTGAACGATGACTTCGCGGATATTCTTTCAGGATTCTCGAAAAAAGTGCACTGGCCGTGTCAAATCTCGACGAGGTGTAATTTTTCATCGCGTTGACGAAATCCTTTTCCACATCCTTCCGGAACAGTATGCTATCCTGTTGTATTGACGCCGTCGCTTCTGTGTAAATGAGTCCACAGAAGGGCAAGAAACAAAGCAGCAGCACTGAAGTGTTTCGGATCATAACGATGGGTTCTTCACTTTTTGGAGCACGATTCGTTTTCCTTCTCGTGCGCCAGGATTGGAAGGATCGATAGCAAGTACCTTATCAAACAATTCCCCTGCCTGGGTGCGGTCACCGCGCTCAAGATAGAGGAAGCCGAAGTTCACCACCGCATCGGTAAACTTGGGATTAAGCTCGAGGGCTTTTCGCAGATAATGTTCCGCCTGATCGAGCTCACGGAGCGCGATGAGACATTCGCCGCATTTTTGCCAGGAGCGAGGTTCATTCGGATCCATGTCTGTTGCGACGACGAATTCTTCGTAGGCACTTCTCCATTGTCTCGTCCGACTGAAGGCAATCCCCAGCAGGTAGTGTCCCATCCAACTGTATGGATCTTTCGACAACCCAGCCTGCAAGATCTCTATCACCTCACGCGTGTGGCCTCTTCTCAAGAGAATTTCTGACAACGCTTCGTCGATCTTCGGAAATTCCGGATTCAGTTCCCGCACCTTCCGAAGATGATGCTCTGCGAGACCCCAGCGATGCATCTGCACGTAAACAAGGCCAAGATTAAAGTGAACACGGGACTGGAATTCGGTATCGAGCACCGCCTCGTTCTCGTGCAGCCGTCGAAAATATGTAAGGGCGCCGTGGTTATCGTGGGTCTGAAGGTGAAGAACGCCAAGAAGAAAGATGATTTCTTTTTTCTCAGGGACATACTCGAGTGATTCGAGAAGCAGTTTTTCTGCGGAGTCGAGCCTCTGAAGATGGCAGTAGATCTTGAAAAGCTCAACCCAGGGCTCTGTCAGCCCGGGTGCTGCACTTATCAATTGCTTATAGATCTGGATTGCGTGGAGAGATTTTCCGTCATCCACGTACGAGCGCGCTTGTTCCAGCAATCCAAACAATGTTGGTTCATCCATGGTTGGGATGAAAAATAGTGGAAGACTTCTTGAATAGCAATCAGAAATCTCGACGCAGGGAGTTCATTCCAAAGGAGAAAGAGAATCCAATAAGCGCTGTGGAGAGCATCGCGACGATTGTGCCGGGTATGACGATGGTCGCCGGATCGAACTCACGAAATACGAAGATGAACTGAAAATAGGAATTGAGTGGCAGAATGAGAACTGTGATCGTCGCAATCAAGTACAAAAGCGTCGCGAGAAACGTCAGCGTCGCTCCCTGAGATGAAGCAATGCGGATTGGGTTTTTCTCCGCATAATTCGCGAAGAAGCCTCCAAAACCAAGATTCATAGCGACCATCGTTACCGATAACCAAAATGCAGTAAAAACTCCCGAATACATCAACAGAGGGCGGCTCGCGCTGAGGCGAACGAATGGTATGTTCGTCGCAACAGCAACAATCATTGCCAGGACAATAACGGCGCCCAGGCCGAGAACGAATTTCACCCTGTATATCTTGCTCCGCTCGATGGGAGAACTCAGCAAAAGCCAGAATGATTTTCCCTCGAGGCTCACCATGGGAAACACAAACCGGAGCGCAATGGAACTGGTAAGGAAGCCACCAAACGAGAACAACACAAGATACGTCACCAGTTGCACATCCGTCACACGCAGCCGGAGATTGAGATTACCCACGGCAAACACGAAAATTGACGTGAGCATCACCATGACTAGAAAATGGATCCATTGGCTCGGTTCCCTGATGAATTGGAAATACTCTTTTTTCAGAAGCGCTTCTGTTTGTGGTGGCAACATGGAGTTGCTCCTGAAGTCGAACCATCGCTTGACGTCACTGGTGTAAGGGACGCTTGATGCGGCCTGGACCTGGAGCGATACAAGCCAACTTCTATAATAGAATTTTCGCGCGACGAAAAGAGTCAGCAGGAAGACTCCTGTGGTCACGCAAAGCAACAGCGCGACATTGGCCATGCCGGACCAGAATGCGCCGCTGGCAAGATCGTAGAGGAATGTAGAGACCCACTGATTGGGCAGATATTTCAGAAAACCCGGCTGAAATCCTGTCAACGGACTTTCCATTGTCTGAAGATTCTTGTTGACTTGCTCAACCAATCCGATTGGATTGAATGCATTGAAATACATGAATACCATTCCAAAATAGATCAGGAATAGGATCCCCATGACCTTCCGAAAACCAATCTTGCTGGCAAGTTTCATGATTGCCATAAGAACCAGTACTGCAACGCTGGCGGAGAGGAACATGAATGGTACCAGCACTGCTAACAAGACAAAGGGATAAAAATACCACGGGTAATGAAAAAACGATCCATATCCGCAAATGACCATGAAGGCGACAAGAAACAACGTGGTGGAACTGTACAAAAAATTATCGAGGAACTTGAGTATGAAGACGGTTGTGTATTCGACCGGTTTGGTAAGTAAATATCCGACTTCTGCAGACCTGTACAAGGTCGCGTAGGAAACAATAATATTGCCCAGATTCACCGTCACAAAGAAAATGAACAGCAACATTGAAAGAAACTGGTGGAATAAGAAAAGGCCCGCACGCATTTGACGCACGACAAACTCCGTGCTGCCGCGGGCCAGATAGAATGCCCCGACGGAAAATCCGGCAAAGACCAATAACGAACCGATTCCCCGGACGATGGATACAGATTTCAGATCAAATGTCGCTTTGACAAAAGAGATGAATTTGTAGCGGAGTATGTGGAGAAGAATGTCCAAACTATCAAAAACCTCTGATTCTTGACCGAGTATGCAAGCTTGTTATTTTGTCAGTTCCAGAAAAACCGACTCCAATTTTCCGTCGAACTTTTGTTTGTACTCCTGCAACCGTTCTTGTGTGTCGGCAAATACCAGTTGACCATTGTGGATGATGCCGATACGGTCGCATAGTTCTTCGGCAACGGGGAGGCTGTGCGTCGACATAAATATCGACACTCCTTCTCCGGAAAGCCGTTCGAGCGTTTCACGAACGATCTTGGCACTCCTTGGATCCAGACCGATCATCGGCTCATCGATAATCAACGTCTTCGGACGGTGGAGCAGTGCTGCTGCGATGCTGATCCGTTGTCGCATACCCTGCGAATAGTCTTCCGATCGCTTGTCAACCCATTGACCGATTTCGAAAAGTTCGATGATGTCCTTGATCCTGGTATGGAGAGTTTCCTTTTCAATTTTGTACAAACCTCCAGCAAAGTACATGAACTCCCGTCCTGTGAGCTTATCATACAAGAAGGGCTGATCGGGAACATACGCGAGCGTCGTCTTTGCTTCAATGGGTTGGAGAACTGTGTCGAACCCATTTACAAGAATGGTACCGGAGGTCGGGCTAAACAGACCGACAATCATCTTAATCGTCGTAGTCTTGCCGGCTCCATTTGGGCCAAGGAATCCAAACAACTCTCCTGGCTCCACTCGCAGGGAAACATTGTTCACTGCAGTAAACTTGTCAAACTTCTTTGTTACGTTGTGAAGTTCAATCATATTTGGTATTGAATAGAGTTTTGACCTGGATACAAATCAGACATCGGCCACACTGACAATTTACGGTGAGTTATGATGATCACAACAGAATTTCATTTACTCCCATTCGATCGTCGCTGGAGGTTTGGAACTGATATCATACACGACTCGATTAATTCCTCTCAACTCGTTCGTAATCCGTAAGGAGACAGACGAGAGAACGTCGTGTGGAATGTGAGCCCAATCTGCCGTCATTCCGTCGACACTCGTGACCGCCCGAAGAGCGCACGCGTATTCATATGTCCGTCCGTCTCCCATCACGCCTACCGACCGGACAGGTAACAAGACGACAAATGCCTGCCATATTTCGTCATAGAGATTCGCCCGTTTGAGTTCTTCGATAAAGATATGGTCCGCCTCGCGCAACAGGTCCAATTTGTCCCTGGTAATTTCACCAAGAAGTCTCACGGCAAGGCCAGGACCAGGAAATGGGTGCCTCCCTATGAGTTCGTCAGGGATCTTGAGTTCTCTCCCTACGGATCTCACCTCATCCTTAAAGAGCTCCCGCAACGGTTCGATAAGCTTGAACTTCATATTGCTGGGAAGCCCACCCACATTATGATGAGTCTTTATCGTCACTGACGGGCCTTTGAATGAAACTGACTCGATAACGTCGGGATAGAGAGTCCCCTGCGCAAGAAATTCGATTTCCTGGGCAAACTTTTCCGCCTCGGCCTGGAAGATATCGATAAAAGTTTTGCCGATGATTTTTCGCTTTTGTTCCGGATCAGCAATGCCTGACAATCGAGAAAGAAAGGTGTCGGTCGCATCGACGTACGAAAGGTCGATATGAAATGCATTTCTAAATGTCTCAACCACGGCATTGCTCTCATTTTTCCTCATCAACCCATTGTTTATGTGAACGCAGTGAAGTTGATTCCCGATCGCTCGATGAAGTAGTACTGCGAGGACTGATGAATCGACGCCACCACTGAGGGCACACAGCACCTTGGAATTGCCAACCCTTTCCCTGATCTCGCGTATTGCTGTCTCTATGAACGCAGTCGACGTCCATCCCCCTTTCGCCTTGCAAGCGTGAAAAAGGAAGTTCGAAAGTACCTTCTTCCCTTCCGGAGTATGGACCACTTCCGGATGGAATTGAACACCGAATATTTTCTTGTCGGGATTCCGTATCGCGCAGATAGGAGCATTCTTCGAGTGTGCGATTGGCTCAAACCCTTTTGGCAGTTGACTTATTGAATCGCCATGACTCATCCAAACAGTTGTGGAGGTACCCATACCGGCGAAGAGATCTTCATTCTTGTCAATTTGCAGGACTGCACTGCCGAACTCTCTGCGAGCGAATGCGTCGACCTTTCCTCCGAGTTGATCCGCGATGAGTTGCAGCCCATAACATATCCCCAGTATCGGTATTCCTAAATCATAGATACCGGGAACGGGTTTAGGAGCGTCCTGATCATAAACGCTTGATGGACCACCGGAAAGGATTATTCCGATCGGACGAATTTGTCGAATTCGGTCGAGGCTAAGATTGAAGGGATGAATTTCGCAGTAGACTCCCAATTCCCTGACTCTTCGGGCGATAAGCTGAGTGTACTGGGCGCCAAAATCGAGGATCAGAGCAGTTTCTGTATGTTCCATTGCCAAATATAGAAAAAAGTCTAGCTGCTTCAAAGAACAGTCCGAAACAAATGATGTCACACGTTTCGCTGTTGGAACGGAAGGAGTCGAGGAAGTTAGAATATCTTCTCGGACTCAATCCGATGACACGAATTCAATTCTTGAATCAACCAGAATGGGCGTTAAAAATTCATTTCGATTGTCTTCTCGGCCGCTGTATCCTTGGTTTTCACAATCACAGATTTGGTCGAACTGTCGTACTTCCAGGAGGATTTATCCGCTGTGATACCCGAAATACTCACAGTCCGTGGCTGAAAAGTCACATCAACGAATCGAACAACCAATGACCGATCTGCCGGGAGGTAACTTCCTTCAGACTTAGTAAGCCTGAGAAAGATCTGGTTCTCCGTCCTCTTTTGTTCGAACATCCGTCGAAAATATACCCCTTGCTGGAACTTGAACGAAATGCCGTCATCTTCGTAATAGAGTGAAGATGATGACGATGAAGGATAGACGGTCAGCGTTAGTGGACCGATCGGATTTTGATCAGTGAATTGAACCACTTGTTGAGTAGGGATTGTCGATCCGGCTCTGACAAAGATTGGCAATCGATCGATGGGCGCCGCAACTTTCAATTGTGTGCCGCCTTCATATTTCTGTTCTGTCCAATAATCATACCATTGTCCCACAGGCAGACGGAGTTCTCTGGTCGTATCCGCCGGCCAAAGGACAGGAGCTATGAGGAGATCGTCGCCAAACATGAACTCATCTTCGTTCGTAATAAACGACCGATCGTTGGGGTATTCAAACGAGAGAGGTCTCATTGCCGGGATCCCTGATTGTGATGCTTCATACATCGCGGTGTAGATATACGGAAGGAACTTGTAGCGCAGTTCAATGGTATGTCTGTTCACTTCCTCATATTTCGATCCGAACATCCACGGCTCTTTGTCCGGACTGTTAATGACCGAATGGGCTCTCATAAGAGGTGTAAAGACTCCAAGTTGAAGCCACCGGGCAAACAATTCGCCCGATGGGTTTCCAATAAATCCTCCAATGTCGGCTCCGATGAACGGTTGTCCCGAAATACCAACTCCAAGACACATTGAAAGCGCCATTTCAAGATTGTCCCATCGTGATTCGTTGTCTCCGGTCCATGCAGCAGAGAATCGTTGCCCGCCAGCATACGAAGCACGTGTGAGAACAAACGGTCGTTCTTCAGGGTTGATTTTGCGAAGGCCTTCGTAAGTCGCTTTTGTCATGAGCATACCATACGTATTGTGATTCTTCGCGTGATCCGTGCGGAGACCTTCATCATTGTGAATAACATCCAGGGCTATGGTTTTGTTCGGACCATCAAAGACGGATGGCTCGTTCATATCTGTCCAAAATCCACGAACGCCGGCATCGGTCAGTATTTTGAAACTGCTTCCCCACCATGACCGTGCGTCAGGCTTTGAAAAGTCGGGGAACTCGCAATCGCCAGGCCAGACTTTTCCCACAAATGGCTTTCCGTTTGGATACTTCAGAAATACATCACGAGCGGAACCAGTTTGAAATGCAGAGTAAGATGTATCGACCTTTATTCCCGGATCCACAATAACAATGAACTTGAACCCATCCTTCGAGAGGTCATCTATCATTTTCTTCGGCGCGGGAAAATTCGTCTTATTCCACGTAAAGATGCGATAACCATCCATGTAGTCAATATCGAGATAGATGACATCGCACGGTATTTTCTTTTCCCGGAATGTGTTCGCGAGTTTACGCACGCGGCTTTCGGGGTAATAACTCCATCGGCATTGCTGATACCCAAGAGACCATCGTGGAGGTAGAGGCATCCGGCCAACCAACTCCGTGAATCGCGACAGAATAGCTTTGGGAGTGGGCCCAGCGAAGAAATAATAGTTGATCTCACCCCCCTCTGCGCCAAAAGAATAACGGTCAGGAGATTCCTTGCCGAAGTCGAAAAAGGACCGATACGTGTTGTCAAAGAAAATGCCGTATGCGCGTCCGAATTTGACCGCATAGAAAAAAGGGACGGACTGATATAAAGGATCCGTGTCTGCTTTATACCCTGGGATATCTGAATTCCACATAGTGAAGCTTTTATCGGTTCGATTCAGTGTACCTGCCTTTTCACCTAAACCAAAATAGTTTTCATCTAGTGGTTTCTTCTTCCAGACGCGGACCTCGTCGCCGTCCCAACCCATTCCGTTTGTTGGGTCATCTTCGTTTAAAACTGCCCCTGTCGAATCCTCGAACAGAATTCTCAACGGATTTTTCCGAACAATCACAGTCAACCTGGACATTTTTATGGCGATGTTGTCACGGGATGTATCGACACTGAAACTTGGTTGATCCCAAACGGTCTCGATCACCGCGACCGAATTATCGGGCGTAAAGCGGCCATCTTTCGAAAGGTGGACGCGCACCATATCCTCGGCGAGAAAGGTCAATTGAAGAATTGCTTTTCCGGATGAGATGTCAATTTTATTTCCTGTGATTCTGAACGAATCCACTCTTTCCAATGAATGCCATTGAGAGCAAGCCGACGAAAACAGGATGAGGATGCATATCAGTAATTGCTTTGTCATGGGAAATGCCTTATGAATTCGTTGAGAAGGGGAATCGAGAGGTACTAGAACAAATCCTGAACGCATGAAGCTCTGATTAAGATGACTAATTTTGGTAAATTAATCAACTTTAATGATCCGCTCTGAAGTTATCGGAATACTGTTTCAAGACTCGCTCCCATTGTACGGAAGAATGAGTATTGAGTATTTGAAAACCAATCGATAATTCACGGTTAGTGCGTGTCCAATCTTTTGCACGGATTGACGTTTTCTGAAGACAGTACAAGATTATCCTCTCCTAAATCACTGGGGAATGGCAATTTTGTCCGTGGCATATCCATTGAATATGAGGACAACGATAAAAGAGCCAAGGTGATCAAATGAAAAACCGAATAACAGCAATTATCTTCCTGACGATCTTGATAGTCTCACAGAACAGCAAATCAGCAATCCTTCCGATCCAGGATGTGGTGCCCAGGGCCATAAATCTTTTCTACTCGGATCTTGGACCATTCGGAGATTGGATTGAGCTAGAACCCGGATTATACGCATGGCATCCAATCTACGTTGACCCTGACTGGCGACCTTATACGGTCGGACGATGGGTGTGGAGCGATTACGGTTCGTATTGGGTTACGGCAGAGCCTTTCGGTTGGGCAACCTATCATTACGGTCGGTGGTTTTTTGACAATCCGTACGGTTGGATCTGGATCCCTGACACAGTTTGGGGTCCGGCATGGGTCGAATGGCGTTCCAATGACGACTACATCGGATGGGCTCCACTTCCACCCTACGCACGATTTCACGTCACTGTTGGAATCCGTTTTACGAGAAGATGGGAGGCCCCACCCATCTACTGGTCTTTCATTTCCTATGATCACTTTGCATCAGAACGGGTATACCACAATTTCGTCCTTGAAGATCACACAAGGCGAATTATTGCTGCTACGCGCCCGACTGGACGTTATCAAATTGATCGAGATCGCATTATCGATCAAGGAATTGAAAGGAATTTCATCCAGCATCGCACTTCAAATCGAATTGAGACTGCAGAAGTGACTGAAACACTCGAGCGCGGGGTCGAACGTGTCTCTTCTGATGGGAGGGGCGAACATATCAATATCTATCGACCTCGTTCCAGAGACATAGATAACATCGATAGGAAAATTGTTGCACGAAAAGCGGACAGAAGATCTTCGTTAGAATTGGATGGTATCGACCGTTATCAGAGTGTACCTCAACGCAATGAACGGCCGTCGAGCAGCATCGACCAGCAGTCAAGACGTGGATTTTATCCTGATCAACAACTTCAACCACCTGAACGAGGCAACGAGGGTCAAACCAGACCTCACGTGAGAAGCGAACGATCTTCTCGAACCCAGCAATTGATGCCGGCACCGAGAATCAATAGTGCGGATCCACGTCACACGAAAGACGAGAAAGATGGAGATCGCGTTGGCGCACGAAGGCGGGAAAGATTCTAGTGGAGTAACCACAATGGCGTCAGACTGGGTTGGCCACGCCAACACATCACTTGGAAAGATGTTTCAGCAAATTCTCGAAATCTTCCGGAAGTTTTGAATCAAACTTTACCGCCGTTTTCGTTGCCGGATGCACGAATCCGATAGTCTTTGCATGAAGCGCCTGCCGGCTGATGAGTTTTAGGAGGTTCGCTGCCTGTTGAGACTTTCTTCGATCCAATCCTCCCCATTCGTTGTTACGGCCTCCATACGTTGGATCTCCAAAAACCGGATGACCGATGTGCGCCAGGTGGACACGAATCTGATGCGTCCTACCAGTATGCAGTTTTAGTCGCAGGAGAGTCAAGAATTCAAATTCTTTTATTACCCAATATTCCGTCGATGCATTTTTTCCCTCGGAAGTCACGGCGACTTTCCTTCTGTCTTTCTTGCTCCGTCCCAATTTCGCTTCGATGATTCCATTCTTCTCCTTGAACCTTCCCCAGACAACAGCCCAGTATTCCCGTTCGATCGTTCGTCGGGCGAATTGCGCGGCGAGGAAACTGTGGGCGTGGTCTGTCTTTGCGACAACAAGCAATCCGCTGGTATCCTTGTCGAGTCTGTGAACTATGCCTGGACGCAATTCGTCATTAACCCCGGATAACTGCCTGCAATGATGAAGGAGCGCATTCACCAAAGTGCCGGTGTAGTTTCCGTAGGCAGGATGAGTCACCATCCCGGCAAGTTTGTTGACCACGAGGAGTTGGTCATCTTCATACACAATTTTCAGGGGGATGGCTTCGGCCTTGGCTACCGACCTTGGTGGTCTGGAAAGGGTAACCTGTATATTGTCTTCAGGCAAAACGCTGTAACTGGATTTCACGGTCTTCCCATTCACAAGTACACGACCTTGAGTTATCGCCTGTTGAACTTTGTTGCGTGTGGCGTTCTCGACGTGTTGCGTGAGATACAGATCGATTCGGATTTTCTTCTGACCCGGGGGAACAACGATGCGCAAAATTTCATTCGCAACGTCGACAACCCGATCGGGCATTTTAGGAGGGGGAATTGGAGGAACCGTCTTTCTGGAGATCATTGGGAGGATTATCCATTGGACGTGTCTCGGCGGCAGGAACACCGTTTGCAGCAAGGACCATCGAGTGTTCGTCGACGGCCGTAAATTTCCGATGAAATATAAGCAGCATAACAACCCCGACTGAGACTGCGGCATCAGCGACGTTGAAAATTGGCCAACGGGATATGTGGAAGCCCGCAAGATCAATATTGAAGAAATCGAGATCAAAGAAATCAACAACTTTACCGTAGAACAACGGTGCATCGCCGAATATGACGCCGTAGAACACTCTGTCGATGAGATTGCCGATCGCACCTCCGAGTATCATCGCAAGGGAGACGCGGATTATCAATGCTTCTTGACGGATTTTGAACAGGTAGTATAGGATTCCAGCGCTCGCGAATGTCGAAAATACGGTCAGAAAGAATTTTCCGCCTACGTCGATCCCAAATGCCATGCCGGGATTTTCAATGAATGTTAATTTGAAAAAGTCGCCCACAATAGGGATGCTTGAGCCTATTTCCATACCCTGCCAATAGCCGATGAAAGGAAGCGTGAAGCCGCCTTTGACGAGAAGTTTGCTTACTTGATCAACCACGACAATCAACCCTGTACAATATAGAACACGCACTTGTTCGATCCTTAAGTCAATACTTGGTTATACTGTTCAAATCCGTTGATGGATCTATCTCGGCAATATCTCTTTGGAGATCACTATTCGATGACTTTGTGCCTGCGATCGACCCTTCACGATCAGGAGACGGCTGCTCCACTGTATCGAGAGCACGGTGGAAGACCAGCAATATGACTACTCCCGTTGTGACAGCAGCGTCGGCGATATTGAAAATGCCGAATCGGGAGAGATGAAGAAAACTGACATCGATAAAATCTACAACCTTGCCGTAGAACAACGGTGCATTCCCAAATAGCACGCCGTAGAACACCCTGTCAATGACGTTGCCGAAAGCGCCTCCCAGGATCATTGCCATTGAAATACGCACGATGGATGCCTGATCCCGCACCTTAAGCAGATAATACAGAACTCCGATACTCGCTGCCAATGAGAGAATTGCCAGAACGAATTGACTGCCGATTTGAAGGCCGAACGCCATTCCGGGATTTTCGATGTAGGTCAGTCGAAGGACATTTCCCAACAGCGGAACACTTGATCCAAGCCCCATTCCTGCGTGGTGAATTTGCAGGATCGGCACGGAAAAGCCTTTCACAAGCAGTTTGGTTACCTGATCCAATACGATAATGATAGCGGAAAGATACAATGCGCGCAGCGGCTTTCGGTGCAATGCGATTCCCTTCAAGGTTGCTGAAAATATCCCGATGTGGTCAGCTTCCTTTTTTCATCTTACATTTTACGCATTGCTGAGCGTGAGGAACTGCTTCCAATCGCGCTTTGTCAATCAATGTCCCACATTCCGTGCAAAATCCGTAGGTGCCATTTTCGATGCGCTTGAGTGCGTCATCGAGGTAGTTGAGGAATTTTCCTTCGCGCGACGCGAAGAGAAATGTCTTTTCTCGCTCCATCGCATCGGTTCCCTGCTCCATATGGAGAGAATACGTTGAATTTTCTGTCACATACTCGCCGGTCGTCACATCCATCATCGTTGCCTTGAGTGACTCGAGTTCTTCAAGAATCTCTTTCCTCTTTTCAAGGATGATCTTTTTGAAATGCTCCAGATCCGGTTTACTGTAGCCTTTCCGAACCGGCGGCTTTGCCGCAACTGGTTTTGATTTCATCTTGGACGATTTCACTGCAACAGCTTTGCTGGTCTTCGGAGACTTCGTACCACGTACTTTCGTTCTCGACGCGCTGCTTTTCTTAGAAGTTTTTGTCGGCATGCCTCATCTCCCGCCAATTGAATAATGATCTGAATTCCTTGTCACGATAGTATCGCTAAATCTTCTCAACTGCAATTTCAGATTTTTCTCCGTTGATCTCCGATATGTTAAAAGTGAGAACCTCCGTTTTGCCTCCCGTTACGGTGGTTATTTCTTTTGCGAGCGTTTCCTGCCTGATGTAGTCTATCATCTGCTCGACCGCTTTAGAGAGTTTTTCAGACGACCGATGGTATATATGTATCCGGTCGGTGACTTCGAACCCGGAGTCTTTTCTCAGATTTTGGATTCTGTTGACGAATTCACGCGCAAGTCCTTCATTGATCAGCGATTCATTGAGTTCGGTGTCCAGAGCAACTGTCAGGGAACCATCGCTTTCCACAAGCCATCCTTTGATGTCCTCGTGCAAGACTTCGACATCCTCAACTGCGATATCGAAATGTTGTCCGCTTGAATTGAGCGATAATGTTCCCTCTTTTTGAAGTCTTGTCACCTGTTCGCCCGTCAATTCACGAATTGCGCCGGCAACAACCTGAACTTCTTTGCCAAATTTCTTGCCAAGGGTCTTAAAATTCGGTTTTGCCTTCTTCTTCACTACGCCGGATTCATCGTTTACGAACTCGATGGTCTTGACATTAATTTCTTCCAGAATCACCTCTTCCATTTGTTTGATGGATTCCTGGTGTTCGTTATTCAGTACGGGAATAATAATCCTTTGCAGAGGTTGACGCGTCTTGAGATTCGATTTCATCCTCATTGCACGGACCAATTCGACAACTCTGATGGCATACTCCATTTTCCGCTCAAGAGCACTATCGATCACCATCTCGTTGGCAGCAGGCAGATACGACAGATGCACAGACTGCTCAACATTGGACGAAGAATCCGACGTCAGGTTTCTAAAAATGTCATCTGCAAGGAACGGTGCGAACGGCGCAGAAAGCTGCGACACCGTGACAAGACATTCATAGAGTGTCTGATACGCCGCAGATTTGTCTTTCCCTTTTTCACTCTTCCAAAACCGTCTTCGGTTTCTGCGGACATACCAGTTGGAAAGTTGGTCGATGGTAAAATCGCTGATCGACCGTGCCGCCTTGGTGACATCAAACCCATCCAAGGATTGCCGGTATGCCTTGATAAGTGTATTCAGTTCTGAGAGGATCCAGCGATCAATCTCGGACCGCTCGGAAATCGGAATCGGCTTCTGGTCATAAACAAAACCATCGACGTTTGCGTACAACACAAAGAACGAATACGTGTTCAACAAGGTGCTGAAGAATTTTCGCTGCACTTCTGCCAGACCTTCTTCGTCGAAGAGTTTGGGACGCCATACCGGACTTTGCGCAACGAGATACCACCTCGTGGTGTCCGCGCCGTACTTTTTGAGCAGGAGGAATGGATCGACCGTATTTCCCTTCGATTTGGACATCTTTTGACCCTGCTTGTCCAGGATGAGCTCATTTACAAGAACATTCTTGAAAGCAGGTTTGTCGAACAAAAATGAACCGATTGCGTGCAGAGTGTAGAACCAACCACGCGTTTGATCAATGCCTTCAGAAATAAAGTCTGCCGGATATGAACGATCGAATACCGACTTATTCTCAAATGGGTAGTGCCATTGTGCAAACGGCATTGACCCGGAGTCGAACCAGACGTCTATTAATTCCGACGTGCGCCTCATCGTGCCGCTGCAAGATTCGCAGGCAAATGTGACTTTGTCGACGTGCGGCTTGTGGAGATCGAGAGGATCGGGGACATTTTCTCCCTTTTTCAGTTCCTCGATGCTGCCAATGCACTTTTGTTTGCCGCACGTATCGCAAATCCAGATCGGCAGTGGTGTCCCCCAGAAACGATCTCTGGAAAGAGCCCAGTCTTTGTTCTCTTCCAGCCAATTACCGAACCTGCCGGACCCAACTTCGGGAGGAATCCAATTGATCTCTTTGTTCAATTCAATCATCCGGGCAGCATACGCTGTTGTCCTAATGTACCAAGAATCGCGCGCGTAATACAATAATGGCGACGAACACCTCCAACAATGGGGATAACTATGCAGGTACTGTTCCTTTTTGTAGAGGAGACCTCTGCTTTTTAGATCGGCAGTGATTTCGGGATCAGCGTTCTTGACGAATTTTCCTGCGTATGCCGGGACCGTTGCATCGAACTCTCCGGATTTGTTGACTGGATGAAGCGTCGGCAATGAATACTTCAGGCCAACCTGATAATCATCCTCACCATAGGCGGGGGCCATATGCACTATTCCGGACCCGTCTTCAATTGTG
>CAZOIM010000005.1:0-51208 GCA_964579855.1 uncultured Ignavibacteriaceae bacterium
AAGAAGATTGAAAAATTCGTCTCCGACATGACACGTGAATTCTCAGAGAACGGCAAGACTGATGTGTTCGACCCCGACACATTACCAGCAAGGTCAAAAAGACGTGATGTCGATCTCAACCTGGAAAATGAAGGCAAGACCCAGACGTTCGAGGGCAACACTACTGTGAAAGAAGACCACACTATCAACTCCAATGTTGTCGTCAAAGGAGGAGACTTGACGGTGTATGGAAAGATCGACGGGGATGTCCTGGTCGTTGGAGGATCGCTTTACGTTAAGGATGGAGGAAGGATTACGGGTAATGCTCGTATCATCAATGGCACGATCGTAAAAGAGGATGGAGGGATCATTGATGGTTATACAGACAAGACGAGCTCCAAGACGGTCGAGTACAGGGAAAATCGACATCGGTTTTCACATCCCGGTAACTTATTCATGGCACCGTGGATAAGCGAGAACGCAAACCTGGATAATTTCATATTCCGCTATAACAGGGTTGAAGGGCTGTTCCTTGGCCTCGGGACAGAAAAAAAATATAATTGGGATGGGCGAAGAGAGTTTAATACGTATGGATCCGTTGGCTGGGGTTTCCGATCGCATACGTGGCGGGGCAATCTCGGCATTGCAAGACAATTTCCACTGAATATTGCTGAAGGCGATGAGCTGTTTGAAATCGGCGTAGAAGGATACAGTCTTACAGATTCCAAAGATCAGTGGTTGATTGATGTGCACGAGAACACTGCCGCGGCGCTCCTGATTCACGAAGATTTTCGCGATTACTTCCAGCGCAATGGATATTCCGGACACGTCGCCTATTATTCACAAAATGATTATCTCAAGACAGAATTGAAGGCTGCGTACCTGGTTGACGATTATGCCTCGCTCGGTAACAATACGGAATGGGCGCTATTCGGCGGTGACAAGTTGTTCCGGCCGAATCCAAAGATCAACGACGGTAAAATGCGAAGTGTGCTTACGTCAGCGGGAATCAGCACGGAGAGCAAATCGGCCCGTGGTCCCGAAGGTTGGAGTCTCTTTGGCTCGTTTGAGTACGGTCCGAAAACACTCGGTGGCGCTTTTAATTTTGATCAGTATGTTCTCGACATACGTCGATTCCAGCCAATTTCGTCGTTCGACAATCTGAACATTCGGGTACGAGCAGGGACGTCCGATGGCACGCTGCCCATCCAGAAGTCATATGATCTTGGAGGCCTCGGCACGCTCAACGGTTTTCCATTCAAAGTTGAGACTGGGAACAGAATGGTCCTCGTGAATGCAGAATACATCTTGAATGGAAGTGCGTTGGATGATTTGGATTTCTGGCCGAGTTGGCTCTTCCGTCACGTCAATCTTCTGTTTTTCAGCGATGCAGGCTTTGTACGCACTGCTGCGCAGAGTGACGGTCCCACGGAAGGCTTTGAGAAAATCACCTGGAATGAATTCAAGAACGATATTGGTGCAGGATTTAGCAGCAGAAGTGGATCATTTAGAATTGGTATTGCGTGGCGGACAGATGTGAAAGCCCCAGCAAGGTTCGTGTTCAGATTTACACGACCTTTCTAGCCAATTTGAACGAGAAATGAAAAACCCCGGGGTTCGTTAGAACCCCGGGGTTTTTTGTGCGCCTGATCGGAGCACTCTAGCTTCGTTTCACCCTCATCAACTCTTCAAGCAACTGCGATTTATTGGCGCGCGAAATTTCGCGTCCAAAAATCTTCAATCCTTCAACCCCGCGAGCGTGTCGTCGAAGCTCATGGACAGTCATGGCCTCAAGCGAAGTGAAGTACTCTTTTTGTTCTTCTGTCAACCCATCCGGCATGGCATAGGGGATTTCTGGAGTTGCTTCATCGTCTTCTTCGACCTTCCCCTCGTGCAATTCGTCCTCGACGTCTGGTTGCGTTCGGGAACCAGGTGTGTACAATATTGCCTCCAATCCTTCGGCCGGCCGCGGGATCACATGCTTGGAGACCAGTTCTCCTACGCGCTGGGCTGCTGCAGCACCGGCTTCAACCGCCGAGCGAACCGCTGCCGTATCCCCCACAACTTTGATTGTAATCAGGGCTGGATTTGTTACTTCTTTTCCAACGAGCACAACGTTGGCAGTCTTCACCATTGCGTCGGCTGCTTCGATAGCGGCAACGAGTCCTCGTGTTTCGACCAAGCCCAGTGCGTAATCAATCATAGGCAATAGAGACAAAAGAACCTGACCGGTGGTTCATTCCGATCAGGTCTTTGGGTGAAGTTTTACTTTTGGACGGGGCGTTTCGGAAGAATCATTTCCACATCGCTGTGAGGACGCGGAATAACGTGCACGGAAACCAATTCGCCGACTCGTTGCGCTGCTGCTGCTCCGGCATCTGTTGCGGCCTTCACGGCGCCAACATCTCCACGAACCATAACCGTTACGTAGCCGCCGCCAATCTGTTCCTTGCCGATAAGTGTAACTTTAGCGGCCTTGACCATGGCATCAGCGGCTTCGATGGAGCCAACGAGTCCTTTCGTTTCGACCATGCCTAGTGCGTCCAGCGAAATATCAGACATTGAGATTCTCCTTTGGAAATGTTGAAAAGAGGCACTTTCTCGCCCATGAACAACGGGCAGGCTGCCGTTAATATATCGAATGACCCAATGAATGTCAATATCGTGCTCCCAACATCGCTCGTTGTGTGCTCCATCAACTGTTTACCCCACTACTCTTGGATGACGCTGTTATCCCGAGGCCTTAGCCTCATGAACTCTTGTCATGAATAAGGAGTCGAAACGTACTTTCGAATTCGGTATTCATTGAAATCTAACGGACACGTCGTATGCACTGTTAACACTTTAGACGAGGACTGCGGAGACGACAAGAAAGGACATCAACGCGAAACAGTCCGCATCTCGAGTTTAGCATTATGGCGCAGGTGCAAATCCAATGTCTCGATGTTGATACATACAATCAACAAGGAATCGTCGTGTCTCCTTTCTATTGGCTCTGCTTGTACGATCTACATGTTTTTGCGCCGAGTTGGATGAACTATTTGCTCGAAAACTTGTGTCCCGTGTCAATCAAAGCTGGTGAAATAGTATCAAGATATTGGTATCTTGTTCGCACGTTTTTCAGAAATTGAAAACTTCTTGAAGTAGTCGGATTCTGTTGAATGGCAGTTTGAATCTCAGATCTTAATTATGACAAAGAACCAACAGGCTCATTCGCAATCAGAGATCGCTCAAAGTCTCTACGATTCATACGAAATCTATAAACGAAAAGAGATCATCTCCCGACGATTCAACCAAACGGATATGCTCCGGTGGTTGCAACCCATGGTAGCATCGAATATAGTTCGGACAACCGATCTCGGTCGATCGGCGGAAGGACGGGCTATTTCTCTTTATGACTATGGCGACGGCCCGATCAAAGTGCTTCTTTGGTCTCAAATGCACGGCGATGAGCCCACTGCGACAATGGCCCTGCTCGATATTCTCAATTTCTTTGCCATTCAAAAAGAAGACGAAATCGCCAAAACAATTCGAGAGAATCTGTCGCTGTTAATCATCCCTATGCTCAACCCTGATGGAGCAGAACGGTTCACCCGTCGTACCGCACAACTTATTGATATGAATCGGGATGCGGCGGCGCTACGCACGCCCGAAGCGCAAATCCTGAAAGACGTTCAGTACAAATACCGACCGCAATTTGGGTTCAACCTCCACGATCAAGAAGCTCGTCTGACGGTCGGAACGACGAAAAACGTTGCGTCGATTGCACTGCTTGCTCCAGCGACAGATTCCTCGCGAACCGACAATGATGTGCGGTTCAAGGCAAAAAAAGTCGCTGCGGTGCTCGCAGAGGTTTTTAATCAACTCGTGCCAGGCCACACAGCAAAATATGATGACACGTTCGATCGGAGAGCTTTTGGTGACAGCGTGCAATTGTGGGGAACAAGCACAGTCCTCATCGAATCCGGCGGATGGCCGAACGATCGTGACAAAATGCAAATCCGGAAACTCAATTGTGTCGGGCTGCTTACAGCGCTCCATTCGATTGCGATCGCAGAGTATGCGAAAAAAGATGTTTCAGACTACGAATCGCTTCCATTCAACTCGAAAAACTTGTTCGACGTTATCGTGCGTGGAGTTGAATTCAAAGGAGCCGCAGGAACGCGTGCAGTTCGTGTCGATATCGGAATCAATATTGAAGAATTGAATCATGATCCCGACAGAACACGACTCATGGCAAAAGTCGTAGACATTGGAGATCTTGCTTCATATGGAGCGTTCGAGGAACGCGAAGGGAAAGGCATTACCATTTCATCTTCAGATATTCAGTTGGAGAGGTCAGTTCCATGGGACGATCTAAAAATATTGTTGAAATAGGATTGATTTGGTCGGGCATCTTAGGTTGGGTTGTAATCATTGCCTAATTTTAGTACGTTGAAGCCGGAGAAGATATGCGAAGAGTCAGTGTTCCATTTAACAACGCCCTAATTTCTTCCGAGCCGGAACTTGTCCCAGATGGCTTGTGTTACGATTATGGGTTGCCTGAGAGGTTCTCAGCTCGTTGTTCGTTGGGGACCACAGTAAGGTAACCATGGTCAGAGTTCCTCCATCCGTCATTTCGGGTTCAACGCGGGAGCGGCACAAAGAATTTGAGGCGGAAGCCCTTCCTCATATGGATCTGTTGTACAATTTTGCCCTTCGTACGACTGGAAATGTAGACGACGCGCGCGATTTGCTTCAGGAAACGTATCTCAAGGCATATCGTTTCTGGAACAAATACGAAAAGGGTACGAACATACGCGCGTGGCTCTTCCGGATTATGAAGAACTCGTACATCAATCGGTACCGGAAGGAAACACGGGAACCGAGCAAGGTTGATTACGACGATGTCGAAAATTTTTACGATTCCATCCGGAGTTCAGCTACCGACACCAACGATTTGCAGGAGAGATTCTATGGTGGATTGCTTGGCGATGAAGTCACAACCGCATTGCAAAGCTTGCCGGAGGAATTTCGCACAGTAGTGATACTCTGTGATATTGAAGGACTGACGTACGAAGAGATCGCCGAATTTCTGGAATGCCCGATCGGCACCGTTAGGTCGAGGCTCCATAGAGGACGAAAATTGTTACAAGCTCAGTTATTTGAATACGCGAAGAAACAAGGGTTGATTGCCAGCGATTAGAGCGGGAGTATGAACATGCAGGGTATGGGATATCGTCGGGTTGAGGTGAAGAGATGAATTGCAGCGAGGCAGGCAATCTTATGGGCGGGGCAATCGACGGATCGATTCCGGCGATTACTCGAAGCAGTCTATTGGAGCACCTTGGATTTTGCCGGGGTTGTCGACGCTCATTCGAGCTCGAAACCATCACCAAAGGAGTTGTCAGAAGCCGATGCTCCCACGTTAGGACTCCTTCCGAAGTTGTTCAATCCATCCTTTTAACGATCACCACCCCACAACAGTCAGCATCACCATTCTTTCAATGGATTCAGGACACTTTTACCATGCAGCGCTTGCTGCCGGCGCTTGTGGCTTCGGTTGCTATCGTAGTTGCCCTTGTGTTCTTTGATACCCCCTCCGACGTCGAGGAAAGCGATGTACACACCGCTTCCAACGATGTGATATTTCAATCGCTACAAAATTTTGCAAGACTGCAAAAAGGTGAATTGACGCCAACGATGGTGACCAATAAAGCCGAAGAAGTTCATCAATACCTGGATAAGAGCGGGATGGATTTTGCAATCGTTCAGCCGATGGATTGCTGCAGGTCGTATGGGGCCATGACTTCTGAATACAATGGAATCAAGCTTGCGCAGGTTGTCTACACCATGAGCGACGACGTCATGTACGTATACCAGGTGAAAAAAAATCTGGTCTTCAACGGATCAACTCTCATCATACCTCCGGCCGCAAGAACCGCTCTCCAAAAAACAGGCTGGTACACAGATCCACGTCACCCGCATTGCAACGTTATCCTCTGGGTCGCAGATCAAACCCTCTGCGCCGCAGTCTCTTCGATGAAAAAAGACGAGATGCTCGCGCTCCTCAACAGGAACTAGAACTTATCTCAAAAACACCTTCCTTGTCACCCCGAATTTGTTTGGGGGTCTATTCCCGGCAGAAAAAGAGATGCTGAAACCAGTTCAGCATGACTCCTTCTGTTTTTGAGATGGATTCTAGTTTTTATCAGTACCCTCTACATTCCCAACGCAAGCCGGTCGGACAGCGCTCTGGGAAGTCCTGCGCGGAGGATCTTTTCTGCCGCTAGCTGTATTGGGTACTCGCTCCTGATATTCCTGTAGCTCCACATCTCGGTGTCGAAGATCCCAAAACTAAGTTTCGAGTTTCCGTCGCGGGGTTGACCAATACTTCCGACGTTTACAAGAAATCGCGATCCCCGGTTGACCGCTTTCGCGGGTCCATCCTCGGAAAAAACACCGGGGAAATGTGAATGGCCGATGAAACAGACTTGCTCCGTGAAATTCTGGAATGCAACTTCAAGGTCTTCTTCAGAAAGAACATAATACCATGACTCGGGTTGATAGGGTGATGAATGGACGAAGAGAATCTCGTCGCGACTGAATGTGTATGGCAGGCCTTCCAGGAATTGTCTGTTTTCTTGTGACAATTGCTGCCTTGTCCAGTCGGCGGCGATCCTCGCATTCTTTGTAAACGATTCCGCATTTTGGGAATCGACAGCCGCAGCATCATGATTTCCACGCAAGACAACTCGACAGCGACCCTTCACCAGACTCACGCATTCGTTGGGATTTGCTCCGTACCCAACGACATCTCCAAGACAAATTATCTCTTGGACGGATTCCTGGTCAATCAGTTCTAGAGCTCTCGTCAGAGCTTCGAGGTTGGAATGAATATCCGAAATGATGGCAAATCGCATGATCTAATTGAAAATAGTACGGTAGAAGACAGAATTCGTATGACGTTGGGTCAATATAGACATTCTCCAATGTCAATTCAACAACGCCTGCGAGGTTTCAATAGAAACTTGACCAATCATTGTAGGGAAGCGGAACCGTGCGTATATTGCAGTATGGCAACCAGAATAATAGTACACATTTGAAGCACAACGAGAAAATATATATAGCTCTTAGTTCAGTGGTGGCGGCGGTTTTTCTCACAGGGCTCAAGCTCGCCGTGGGGATGAAAACGAACAGTCTGGGTATCCTCTCAGAGGCGGCGCACTCCGGTCTTGACCTTCTCGCCGCCATCATTACCCTTGTTGCAGTAACGATATCTGACAGGCCTGCGGATCAGGACCACCAGTATGGCCATGGCAAGGTGGAAAATATCTCGGCGTTCGCTGAGACGATCCTTTTGTTGTTTACGTGTGGATGGATAATATTCGAGGCGGTCAAGCGTTTGATCACACATACTTCGCACGTCGAAGCGACAATTTGGAGCTTTCTGGTCATGGGGGTCTCTATCATCATAGATTTGGGCCGATCACGCGCGCTGAGTCGTGTTGCAAAAAAACATCAAAGCCAGGCCCTGGAAGCGGATGCCCTCCATTTCTCTTCCGATATCTGGTCATCGATGACGGTCATTGCGGGATTGATTTTCGTCGCGATGGGATTTCCGCTTGCAGATCCGCTGGTGGCAATTGTCGTTGCCCTGCTTGTTCTCTTTGTCAGTTATAGGCTTGGTCGCCGTACCATCGATGCTCTGATGGACCGTGTTCCGCCGGGACTTAAAGAGGCTGTCGAAACTGCAATGAAAAACGTCGAAGGTGTCGAGGAAGTAAGAAGTGCCCGTCTTCGGACTTCAGGAGCCAAAGTTTTCGTCGATGCAACCGTGGCAATCCGGAGGACGCTCCCTTTTGAGCGCGTCCATAGAATATTGGACAATATTGAAAAGGCAGTTCACTCTGCCCACTCGAACATTGATGTGGTAGTTCACGCCGAACCTTTCGCAAGTCCGGATGAATCCATCATCGACAAAATCAGGATGATCGTTGAAAACCTTGGTCTACGGGCACCGCATAATCTTGAGGTCCACCTCATCGACGGGAAATACTTCATTGATTTTGACGTGGAATACCAGAAGGGAAAGACTTTTCAGGATGCCCACGATACAGCATCCGAAATTGAGGGACGTATTCAGCGTGAACTCGGCACGGTGGACAAAGTCACCATTCACATGGAAGAATACTTGCCCAGCGAACACGAGTTGAGCAATGTTACCGAATCGGAACGCAAGCTAAGAAAACAAATCGGGGAAATCGTTGAGAAGGATCGTCGTGTGTTTAAGCTGACGGACTGTGTGCTCTTGCAGGAGGGAAATAAATACAACGTGACCCTAACGTGTCTGATAGGGAAAACAAAAACCCTCGAAGATGTGCACCAAATTATTTCTGAACTGGAAACCGAGATCTATCGACGATTCAAACAGGTACGGCGTATCACTGTTCACGCAGAACCGGCATAGACCTTCACTGACTTCAGAAACACAACACCAGATAAGAGAACTTCACGTCTTCTGTTGCTTTTTCTTCGCTGCGGGGAACAAAACATTGTTGAGAATGAGACGATAGCCCGGTGAGTTCTTGTGAAGCGCAAGATCGGTCGGCGGATCGCCGACGTTGTGCTGATAGTCTTCGGGGTCGTGACCGCCAAAGAAAGTGAATGTTCCCCGTCCGTAGTTGCCGTGAATGTATTTCACCTCTTCTGTTCCCTCCCGTTCGGCAAGAATTGTCACCGTCGGTTTGATCAGATTCTTCTTGAACGCCGTTGTCTGCCCCATGAAACCCTTCACGATGGACACGTGGTCTTGCGTGAGCATGGTGGGCACCGGATCGTACTTTGCGGAGAACTGGAATAACGTGAAATAATCCGTACTCGGGTCACGGATGGGAGGAGGGTCGCTGGGCGGAATATCAATGTCCGAGTACTCGTACCGCAGCGGATTCATCTCGAGCTTGAAATTCTGGAACGCCAGAGTCTTTGTGAAATCGAGTTTGTCCTGGGCGTGGGAGTCGGCGGGATCGCCGTCGTACATCACATCGCAGATATCAACATTTTCCGCGGCGAGAGCAATGTCATATGAATCCGTCGCGGAACACATGGCGAACATGAACCCGCCATTCCCAATGTAATCTTTGATCGTACGTGCTACTGCCTTCTTCTCGTCCGAGACCTTCTTGAAACCCAGCTTGTGAGCCTCCTGCTCGTACAATACTTGTTGTTCCACGTACCATTGCGCGTTCCGATAATTGGCGTAGAATTTTCCGTACTGTCCAGTAAAATCCTCGTGATGGAGATGCAGCCAGTCGAATTCAGACAGTTTTCCGTTCAATACTTCTTCGTCCCAGATTTTTGTGTAGGGGATCTCCGCGTATTCCAGTGTAAGCGTTACGGCATCATCCCACGGTTTGAAATTCGGCGGAACGTAGACGGCGATGCGAGGTACTTTTTCGAGTCGCACGACATCTTCATTGTTATCTGACTGTTGCACCTCAGCGTAAATAGATGCTGCCTGTGTGGCGGATAACGGATCGAACAGAACACCCCGGACTCTACATTCGTTTGCCGCAAGATCGCTATAATCGCACATGAATGAACCGCCACGGTAGTTCAAAAGCCAGTCGACGTCAGCGTGATGTTCAAGAACCCAAAAGGCAATGCCGTACGATTTCAGATGATCCGTCTGCTTCAAGTCCATGGGAATGAGGAGTTTCGCCTGGCTGAACAGGAGGCCCGGAAAAAACAATAAAGCAACGCGGAAAACCAAGGACCGTGCTAGTTTCACTGAATTGTTCACCCTTCAGGACGGGTTAGGTTTGGGGAGTCTGACTTGGCCGAAGATCGGCGTGCTGAATATCGTGAATTTTGTGAAGCTCGACTCTGGTTTTTCCGCGGGCATCCACCCCGTAGATGGTGTCGAACTTCGCTCCAATGATCACTTCGTCATGTTTATACGATGAACGGGCGTGAACGGTTTGAGAGAATGTATCATCGAATGCTTTCAGAAGGATCAGAAATTCGGCATCGGAATCTTTGAGACTCTCCTCGGATACGCCGAGTAATGGACTCGCTTCATCAATGGGATGAACAACCGTCCAGGTCAACGGAAAGAACGTCACCTGTGTCCGTTCGAGGGTTAACGGATAGAAGACACGTTTAATTTGCCCATTGAGCTTTTCCCGCCTTGCCAGAAGAACTTGTGCTTCTACCTCGATAAGCTGGTTGTTTCGTTCATTGGCAATCCTGAATTCGAATGCTGTACCACCCCGGTACGGCGCAATGACCGCGTTCTTGCTGAAAATGATCCTCGCATATGGTCTGGAAAATCTTCCGTAAAAAAGTCCGGCAGCCATCGCGAAGTAGAGCCACCCAGCCATCGATTCAAATGTCGCAATCGTATTTGCATAAAATCCCTCCGGGCTGATCCTCCCGTATCCTACCGTCGTAAAGGTTTGCGTGCTGAAGAAGAACGCTTCGGAAAAGCGGCTTAGCAAATCAGTACCAAGAGCTCCGAGGAGATGCTCAAAACCGACTGAAAGGTAAAGAATTGCAAAGATTGCATTGACGGAAAGAAATGATGCAACAAGCAGAAGGTTGAACCTTAGCCAGGTTGTCGAGATAAGTGTATGATAAACGCTCAGGGATTGAAAGAATGGAAGTCCCCGGCGTTCCACATTGAATGATCCGTCCCGATTGATCATCCGTTGATCCTGGTTGGAGACTTTCGTACCGAAACCGAGGTCTCGAAATTCGTCAGGACTCCTGTCCGACTTTGTTTGATTATTCAATATCGACTTCATCGCCGTTGAAGGATCGTTGCGTAATCAGGGACGAAAGTAACCCGAGGATCCAAGAGCTGCCACAGTTTTTATATTGCATCTCCTCTCAATTGACGAATGCGTTTGCGGGCCTGTTCCAGGTAAAGAGAATTTGGAAATTTAACCAGGATTTGTTCGTAAGCCGCAATCGCTTTTTCCTTGTCCTTGAGAATACGCTGATACGTTTCGGCGATTCTCATCTGTGCACGATCTCTCAGGATGCTTTCGGGCATGTCGTTTACGATATGCAAGAATGTTGAGAGCGCTTCATTCGGATGGTCCAACGATAACTGTAACTCCGCCATCTTGAGGGTTGCGTCATCGACGAGGAGCGATGTCGGATAGACTTTCACGACCTCGGAGAATCGGGCGAGCGATTCTGAGTATTTGCGTTGTCTCATCAACAGGTCGGCCTTCGCATATCCACTCAATGCTGAGAGGGCGGTTCCCTTATTCTCCATTATGAAGTACTGGAGGAGAAGAGCATCATTCGAGTAATCGGAATTCAGACTTGCGGTCAAAGGCTTGAGTTCTGTCAAGGCCGAATCAAACCTGGCATCAAAATAGTCCAGTTCTGCAATGCGAAATTGAATCGATTGCTGATGCTGAGGGACTGGTGTGCTCAGCAGATTTTGGTATTCTTTGCGGGCGGCCGGGAGGTCATTTTGCAGCACATACACCTCGGCGGTTTTCATCGAAGCATCGACAGCGAGGTTGGCTGTCGGAGCAACGGCCTTCGCCCGAGCGAACGATTCGCGTGCTCCATTCAAGTCGAAGAATTGTTCCATACGAATCATTCCGATCCGGTAATACGACTGCGCGGCGAGGTCGGAATTCGGATAATCATGAATGATTGCATCGTACAGCCGGGCAACATTTTGGAAGCTTTTCTCGGTTTCAGAGATTCTCGGTGACGCGGAATCATTTTGAAAAGGGGTCTCACCATGGGGCCGAACCTCGGAAGAATCGGCATCAATATTCAACTCTTCCATCGAACGTGCATATCCGAAACGTGCCTGGGAAACGTTCGAAGGGTTGCGGGACTGTTCAACGATTTCTTGAAAAGCGTGAGAAGCGATGAGATGGTTTCCATCTTGCGCGGCACGCTGGGCGAATTCCAGAAGGTCCGAGCCATTCATATTGCTCAATCGGTCAATCATCCGGTATTCATCAAAAGCTGTTTGGTAGTCTTTTGCTTCCATCGCAAGCCATGCGTCAAGTCTTCGCAACGTTATGTTCTCCGGCTCATGCCGCACTTCATTGCGTGTTGCATCGGTGGCGGCACGAAGTCCTGCGTCGCGCATGCTAAAAGATGCAATTCTGCTTTCGATGAAGGGAAGCTGCTGAGGGTACGTCCTGAGCAATTTAATAAATTCGATGGAAGCGGCTCCGTATTGTTGTAAAACGGTGTAAAGGCTGGCAAGCTCCTCGGTAAACACGTTTTCGTTCCCGCTTCCCTTGCGCCCAGCAAGGTAAGTGCTTATCGCCTTTTCAAAGAGGCGGTGCTCCATCATTTGGGAAGCTACAAGCCGGTAGAGACCTATGTTTTTTCTGTCGGTTCCTATCAGTCGGTCCCATACGGAATCCGCCTTTTGTTCAGAACCTGATTCGCAGTAGATGCCCCCGAGAGAGGCAAGCAATCCGGCGTTTCCTGGCTGCGAGTGCAGTCGTTGCTCGGTTATGTCAACGGCCTTTTCGTAGGCACGGAGTTGCACGTATCCGGTTTTCAATCCTTCGAAATAGATTTCGTTATTCGGATCGGCGTCGTGCAGTTTTTCGAAGAGTGCAACCGCTTGTTCCCATTCTCCCGATTGCGCATATGATTGCGCGAGCCTCAGTTGAAATTCGGCGTCTCCGTTTTGCGCACGCAATGGTGAAACAAGACTCGCGACTGCAAAAAGTAGAACTAGTTGTCTGAAAATTCTGTTCATTCCGCGTCAACAAGAACTGAAGGAATATACCTAAAAAACGATGGCTCTCCAACGGATGTTCAGTCAAAACGTCACAAGATCTGTTCGGAGCGATTTCTTGACAAGCCTAACGAATTTACTTAACTTGATTTTCCATAGAGATGGACGAATGAAGAATATTGCGATACTGGGTTCGACAGGATCAATCGGCCGCAGCAGCCTCGAAGTCATCAAGAACCTCCCCGATCAATTCCGTGTTACATATCTTACGGCGAACAAGAATATTGATCTTCTGCAAAAGCAGATCGCGCAATTTCATCCTCGTGGTGTTGCTGTCCTTGATAGCTGCAACGCTGCCGTCTTAAAAAAGGTTCTGGAGGACAAGATAGAGGTGCACGTTGGGGAAGAGGGGTTATCGGAGATCGTCAGACGCGCGGACGTAGACATTGTCATAAGCTCGCTCGTCGGTTTTGCAGGACTGAGACCGACAATCGAAGCAATCAAGCACAAAAAGATCGTTGCCCTTGCAAACAAGGAAACACTTGTTGTTGCTGGACAGTTGATGACCTCGCTGGTCAAGGAGTATGGTGTCCGCCTTATTCCCATTGACAGTGAGCACAGCGCTATTATGCAATGCCTTGTCGGTGAGGAACCCTCCCACATTGCGAAATTAATCCTGACGGCCTCGGGCGGGCCATTTCTCAACAGGTCACTGAAGGATTTCGATACGATTACGGTGGAAGAAGCCCTCAACCATCCGAACTGGAGCATGGGGAAAAAAGTTACGGTTGATTCGGCGACGCTGATGAACAAAGGGCTGGAAGTCATCGAGGCTCACTGGCTCTTCGATCTGCCTCCTGAACGAATTGAGATCGTTATTCACCCTCAATCCATTATTCATTCGATGGTGGAATTTATCGATGGTTCTCTCAAGGCGCAGCTCGGTCTGCCCGACATGAAGATTCCGATCCAGTATGCACTGACGTATCCAGCGCGGCTTCCCATGAATGGCAAAAGGGTTGATTTTCCCAAGTTAAGCACAATGACATTCTTTGAACCGGATCGAAAAAAGTTTCGTTGTCTGCAGATCGCATACGATGTGCTTTCTCTTGGAGGCACTGCCCCGGCAGCGATGAATGCAGCAAACGAGATTGCGGTCGAAGCCTTTCTTGGCCGAAAGATCTCATTTAAAAGAATTCCCGAGTTGATAGAAAAGGCTGTTAACTCCCACAAGGGAATTCCCTCGCCGGACTTGCAGGAGATCATTGAAGCTGATGCTTCATCACGAAAATTCGTACGTTCACTGCTATAGCAATACTAATCTAAAGCAAATCTCATGGAATTTCTTTCCTCAGTATTCTATTTCGTTATCACCATCGGCGTGCTCGTATTCATACACGAGTTCGGTCATTTTGCAGCAGCCCGAATGTTCGGGATTCGGGCTGATGTCTTTGCTCTCGGTATGGGATACAGACTGTTCGGTTTCAACAAGGTGAATGGATTCTCCTTTGGCAAACTCGCTTCGGATATTGAACTCAACGGGCATACAGACTATCGTGTCTCTGCATTTCCTATCGGCGGCTATGTGAAAATCGCGGGAATGATCGATGAAAGTCTCGACACCGAGTTCCTCACCAAAGATCCTCAACCATGGGAGTTTCGATCGAAGCCAATCTGGCAGCGAATGATTGTCCTTTCGGCCGGGGTTGTCATGAATGTCCTATTGGCGATTGCCGTTTTCTGGGGATTGATTTTTTACAATGGCAAAGTCGTACACCCCGTGACGGAAATTGGATACGTTTCGGCGAACAGTCCCGCCCAGCGATCAGGATTGCTACAGGGAGACAAAATCCTGACAGTTAACGGAAAAGCTGTTGTGTACTGGGAGGACATTGACAATCTAATCTATGCGGAGAATTTTGGAGAAAATATTCTCATCAAAGTTCAACGCGAAGGCGGGGTACAGTCTATTCCGATCAAGGCCTCTTCCATTCCCGAAAATCCTGATAATCTTGGTCTTTTGCCTGCAGGAGCTGTCCCCGTCGTTGGAAATGTTGAAAAGGGCAAGCCTGCTGAAGGTATTGGCTTGATTCCCCGGGATACGATAATCAGTGTCAATGGGGTGAAAGTGACATACGCTTCTCTGCCGATCATGGTGCAGCAGAATGCGTCGAAACAAATCATCCTTCGATGGAAACGCGGGGATAGACTTCTTGAGTCAAAAGTGACACCTACTGCAGAAGGAAAAATTGGGATTGCGCTCTTTCCGGCTTATCAAGGTCCTGTGGACCACATGCGTTACTCGCTGTTGGAGGCATTTCCAGCGAGCGTCAAAGACGTGGCGAGATCGAGCACATTTCTTGTGAGTAGCCTGTGGCAAGTCGTCGTCGGGAAGGTTTCGTTTTCAAAGTCTGTTGGCGGTCCCGTGAAAATTGCGCAGATGGCGAATCAGGCCGCCGAGGAAGGGGGAACAAGCTTCTTGACTTTCATTTCCCTGCTTAGTCTCAGTCTGGCATTCATTAATATCCTTCCTTTTCCGGCCCTCGATGGGGGGCACCTCCTGTTTGTTGCTTACGAAGGTATTTTTAAGAAAGAAATACCGACCAAGGTAAAAATTGCCCTTCAGCAAACGGGGTTCTTCCTACTGCTTGCTTTTATGGCCGTGGTTCTCTATAATGACATCTCAAATCTATGAAAAACAATGACTTGTGAGAGTGATCACGCAACAGGTCATCGTCCGGTGGTATCTTCATGCAGAACACAAATTATTACTTAGGAGGACTGAAGATGAAACGGAACATCGCGATAGACAGGTTCGCGTGGATCCTTGCAGCAATTGTGGCGCTTGGATTCTCAACCTCGAGGGCGCAAACGATAACGCGAGTCGATTTCGATCTCCCGTCATTGGACTACGACGTCATCTATCTTGCGGATTTCATAGATGTATCGTCCAACAAGCTTTCGAGCAATATTCCAAATTTCAATGGGACAATTCGCGCAAATGGGAAAGGATATATTGTTCTCCATGCAACGGTACTGCTCCAACTTAAAGGAGATCACGGTCCCCAAGAGTTGGTCTACGCAGAGACGGAGCCATTCTTCATCAACGGGTCGCGATCACTCACAGCGACAGATCTTGCTGCCGGAGGTGCTTCCGATATCAAAATCAAAGGAACCCCATACAGAGAAAACCAGTCTCTTCGTGACAGGATCCAGAACTATGCAAAACAGTTTCCAACCGCTCCGGTAGGACAGTACATAATTCAGCTTGTCGCCTTTGACTCGAGCAACACAATTAATTTGGGACCGGGAACTCAAAAAACCATTTCCATTAAGAATGCCTCGCCGGACGAAGTACAGGTCAATCTCGTCGACCCCCAACCCGGAGCCGTTATATCTGTCACGGTACCGACATTTACGTGGACGTCGCCCAATCCGGATGTTACGTTGTATGTTTATGAAAAACCGCCATATTATAATAGCCTTGAAGAGGCAGTCAATGGTGTTCCCTACCTAAAACAGGAAGTGAATGGACCACAGACGTTTACGTATCCCGCTATAGCAACTCCAACAGCACGAACGTTGTGGCCGAACAAGTCGTATGTTTGGTACGTTGAGGCGGCTGTGACTACGAATCGCCAGACAGTGCAGAAGCGAAGCGAAATCCGACTGTTCAGAATTCAAACGGATAATCGTGCAGATCAAGAGGTCTCGGATATCATGGGCGGTTTTGGGAGCGGCCCTGCTGGCACATTTTCCACACTTCAGAGCATCGGATGGACTCCGACGGGAACAATGACACTTGATGGGAAGCCATTGACCCTCGATGATTTAAAGGCCTTAGTGGCCAAATTGACGGCTCAGAATATTCAAGTAACAGTTCGCGTCGAATAAGACTGCGACGTTTGAAACTATTGAGGAGACTTTGGAATGAATCGCAAAAGTGCATTTTTAATTCTTGTCGTGGCGAGCATTCTCTTGCTTAGCCCGGCATGGAGAACGCCCCAGGACAAGGGGGATTTTCCCGCTACCGTGATCAAAGTCGTAAAAAGTGTTGACAAGAAATCGCCAGCAGCAGGTTGGCAAAAAGCATTACTTGCCGATCAACTTCATTCGGGATACTCGCTAAGAACAGAGAAGGGTTCCTTCGCGATGATCAAGTTTCCCGATGAAACCAAAATAATCGTGAGAGAGAATTCTATTGTGGAGGTCAAAGCCCAGGTTCAGGGCAAGCAGGTTCTTGATCGAAGCGTATTTATGACGAGGGGTAATGTTGCCTTTGATGTAAAGAAACAAGCGACTGAGCAATTCCGTTTTTCATCGCCAGTATCTGTTGCGTCGATTCGTGGAACTCAGGGAGGATATGCTTGCGGTGCAGACAGTGTCGACCAGCTGATCATCAATGAAGGACTGGCTACGCTGACGAACCTTCTGTCGCATCTTTCCCAAGATGTTTCCACGGGTCAGATTGGTATTTCTTATGGTAACGGCCATATTGATGTGCACAATTCTTCCCATGACGAGCAACAACAGGGGGATATTGGAAACACGGGGCTTGGCGGACAGGGTGGAAACCAGGGACAGGGAGGTGCAAAGACCAAGAAACAGGTTCGCATCCCCGGTGAAGACAAAGACGGCCATCAGAAAACGATTATCTTTGAGTGGGAAGAATAGTCCTTAGATCGTTATCCGGACTAATCCTTGATTCCTTTTTTTACTTTCCCTACATTTCGGCGGCAAGAAAAAACAACTTCTTGTCGCCGTTTTTTTTGAACCTAAATCCACGTAATTCAATCCTATTGAACAGGTAGCGCCATGAAATGCACCCGTATCACGAGTGTTCTCTTTTTGATGTTTATAGGGAGTTTGTCACTTGTGGCGCAACAAAGTGCTCCAAAAGTTCTGCGCGTCAATGCGCCAAGTGCAGTCGCAGGCAAGGCCCAACCGATAAGTGTGGAACTACAGCAGAATGCACAAGTGCGGAAATTGACGCTGCGCTTTCGTTCATTCGGTGAGACCTCTTTCCACGGAATGGAAATGCTTCTCTCGGGAAATGTTGCGACAGCCACCGTTCCGGCCGAAGCCATCCTTCCCCCCTACGTTGAGTATTACTTCGAACTTCAATTGGATGCGGGAATTGAAACCTATCCCGTGGCAAATCCGGATGCTAATCCTTTACAGTTTACCGTGAAACCTGCGAACACGAAAGACGCGGAAGTGCGATTCCTCTCGCCGGAACCTGGAGAAACGGTGGCTGCGGAAGATCTGGTTGTTGCCGTTTCGTTGTTCTATGCTTCCGATGCGGTCAACCGGAAAGCAACGACCTTGTTCCTGGATGGTGCCAACGTTACATCGCAGGCAGTGTGGTCTGACGACGTCTTGCTCTATTCGCCGCAGAATTTCGGTATACCGCTCAACCTCGGCGCTCACTTCGTCCGAGTAGAACTGAGAGACACATTGGGGAAACCGTATCATGCGGTTGAAGAAAGCTTCAATCTCTCAAGCGCGGCTGCGATTGCCGAGGTGAAAGCACGGTTGCAAACGGTGGGCAATGCGAGCGTGGAATATCGGGATGAAGCGCTAAGTTCGGGTACGACAACTTATATTCGCGGTGACGCCAGAATTGATAATTCCTACAAGTCCTACGGATTTGGCGGAAGTCTGCACCTCGACAACCAGGAGAAGAGCTCCCTGCAACCTCAGAACAGGTATCTTCTCTACGGTCAGAATGATTTTCTGCGTATCCAATATGGAGACGCTTTCCCTGTTTTTCCGAGCCTTATTCTCAGCGGAACGCGCGTCCGGGGTTTGACCGGCAATCTGGCACTTGGATTTTTCAATTTGGATGTTACCTACGGTCAAATTAACAGAAAGATAGAAGGGACTTACGACTCAACGTACACATATCCTTCGCAATCGGCAGCAGGTGGACGGCCTTCACAGACTGTCAGGGCGGGAAACGACTCGACATTCGATTTTTTTAACAGCGGCACATTTACGCGAAACCTCTTTGCGGTGAGGCCCAGTTTCGGCAGCGGAGAGAATTTTCAACTCGGGTTCACGTACATGCACGCAATCGACGATACAAATTCCGTACGATATGCTATACAACCGCAGGAAAACGTCGTTTTTGGCACAGACCTGACGTTGGCGTTTGACGACCAACGGGTCAAGTTTCAAACCCAGGCGTCGATCGGTCTTGCCAACACGAATATTTTTGGTGGCAATTTCACCGACCAGCAGCTCGATTCGCTTGCGATCAACGGAGGAGTCGACTTGAGAAAGGATCTCCCCGTCGCCATCAGCACGGTGGAAAAATTCATTACTGTCAATCAAAGCATTTTTCCTACGAATCCGATTCTGGATCAGAACAATAAACTGACAACGATTCCCGGGCTCTCGACAGAGGCAACTCTTACATTGAACTACTTCAATAATTTTCTCCGGACTCAGTTTTTCCGAAGAGGTGCCGGGTATCAGTCGTTTGGAAATCCGTACCTGCAAACAGACATTCAGGGGTTTCAGGTGTCGGATTACATCCGCATGATAAGCAACAGGGTTTTCCTCAGTCTCTCGTATGAAGGAAAGAGTGACAATACGGCCTACACAAAAGCAGGGACAACGAGCTATTCGAACTTCAATAGCTCCGTAACCATGAATCTTGCCGCCAATATTCCCACGTTCCAGTTGGGATATGGCGTGTTCGGAAGAACCAGCAACCAGTTGATTATTCAGAACGTTTCAACTCCAGACTCGCTCACAAAGGCAGCGGATGAAGCGACAAACCGGTACTATTTTGGTGCCAACTATGACTTCGTCGCAGGAATCCGGCACACATTAACCGCAAGCTTCAGCATCGCGGACAAAAAAGACAACACATTCTACAGGCGAAACCAATCAAACAGTTTTCTACAATTTGCATGGAATGGTCAGTTCAACATTCCTTTGCAAACTACGTTCAGCATTCTTTACAGCGGGAACAGCAACGATCAGGAACTGTTTAAACCGGACACGACCTTCTCGGCACGGCTTGGTCCAGATAGCACGCTCATTACAACAAAGTTTAACTATACGGTGATTACGGTGGGTGGCCGGTATAGATTGTTGGGAGACAACTTACGGCTTGCGGCCTCTGTCAGTCCGCAGTTTGGTTCATTCAACAGAATAACGTATACGGCATCCGCGGATTACACAGTCGATCGGCACAATTTTGCGCTTCAAATGAATTATTATCAGAATAAGGGCGTGGCTGATGACAAAATTTTGAGCCTGATATACCGATTCCTGTTCTAACGGTGACATAGTATGGCCTCCTACGAATTCAAGAAAAAGACGCTGCCAACACTGATTCGAATCGGAATTGGATTGGGAATCGGTGCTATTGTTGTTCTGCTCACCCAGGGTATTGTCTTCGACAAAATCGCAATTCTCCAGAACATTGACCAACTCACCATTGACCTGCGTTATCAAAACCGGTACCAACAGTCGCAACCGCGTGATCTGAAGACTAATGGAAATGTTGTGATTGTGAGTATTTCTGACGAGGATCTGAAAGCTATGCCGCGCGCATTTCCTTTTCCCCGCAACTACTATGCGCACCTCATCGAAAATCTGAATTCCGCGGGCGCCGCGATGATCGGACTCGACATAACTTTTGACACTCCTCGCGAGGGAGATACAGCACTCGCGGAAGTATTGCAGAAATACAATAATGTTGTGCTTGCAGCAACAGTCCAGACTGGTGGATCGAATGAATATGTTGATGTTCGTTCACTGAAAGAAAACTATGGAAATGTGTTCTTTGAGACGAACAAGAAACAAATCGGTCTTAGCAACGTTATTTGGGACCGCGACCAGGTTGTGAGGAGATACATGCCCATGATGACTGCCGCGGAAAACCTCATTCCGACTCTAGGTTTTGCGTGTCTAGACCGATACCTCAAGTTTCCGCCACTTACCCGTGTGAAAGATACCGACCAGGGATTCGTTCTGGCGAATCGGACGATTCCAAAGTACGATGCCACGAGCTTTATGCTCAACTATTATGGCCCGTCCAAATACGAAAATGGCTTCCGCTATATCCCCTTCGCCCAGGTAATCGACGACTCAACCTTCAAGACAAAAGACGAGCTTGATTACGAAACCGACATCAATGCGTTTGACGAAGGAACGAAAAGCCTGATCAAAGGCAAGATTGTTCTTGTGGGATCGGTCATGGCAGAAGAGCGCGACTATCACAACGTGCCCATTCCATCGATTGAAGGGGGGAAGAAGAACTACGCAATGAATGGTGTCGAGATCCATGCGACCGCAATCCAAAATGTTCTCGACGGCAACTTCATCACGATCCTGGATCCGGGTCTTGAGATCGCCCTGATTCTCGGACTCTCGCTCATCACATTCTTTGGACTTTGGAGATTCAGACAAATCAAGATGAGGCATGTTTGGATTCTGGAAATCGTTTCTTTCATCATCGTCCTTCTCATTGTCTTTGGCATTTTTGAACTGGCAATCGTACTCTTTTCCAGTTCGAGCGTGCTCATGAATATCGTAAACCCCAGTCTTGCTGTCGTCTTTGCCTATTTTGGAACCGCGGTTTATCAGTATCTTGCCGAACGTGAACAAAAGGCGATGATTAAAGGAGTCTTTGGACACTACCTGAATCCCGCCGTCGTCAATATCTTAGTCAATGAACCCGACAAGGCAAAACTCGGCGGCGACCGGCGGGAACTCACCATCTTCTTCTCAGATATCGCGAGCTTCACGACGATTTCTGAGCACTTTCACAAGAACCCCGAAGGCTTGGTCGAGCTCCTGAACGAATACCTGGACGAAATGACTTCCATTGTCCTGAAATATGAAGGAACGCTGGACAAGTACGAGGGGGACGCAGTTATGGCATTTTGGGGCGCTCCGCTTCAGCAAAAAGATCATGCACTGCGTACTTGCTATGCCGCTCTCGATATGCAAAAGCGTCTCTCAGAATTGAGGCCAAAGTGGAAAAAAGAGGGAAAGCCGGAACTCGCCGCCCGCTGCGGAATCAACACCGGCATCGTGATTGTGGGTAACATGGGGGGGAAAGACCGGTTTGACTACACCGTTATTGGTGACAGTGTGAACCTTGCTTCGAGGCTTGAAGGAGCAAACAAACAATATCAATCCCAGATCATGATCAGCGATTTTACCTTCAGTCATGTTAAAGGAAAAGTCGTGACTCGTGAATTAGACTTGATCCAGGTTAAGGGAAAGACCGAACCCGTAAAGGTATTTGAGTTGTTGGGCAAGACAGGAATGCCAATGACTGAAAACCAAAAGCAGTCTCTTGAACTCTATCACGAAGGATTGAAACTGTATCGGGAACGGAAGTGGGAAGAGGCAATTGCGTATTTTCAACAAGCGTTTACGCTGGACGAAACCTGCTATGTGGCCCAGATTTATACCCAACGCGCCAGTCTCTACCAGATCAATCCGCCGCCGGAGGATTGGAACGGTGTGTTCATCATGACGACGAAGTGAGTTCGCCCAGTCTAGGATGTCGCTGTAAAATTCTTCGAACACAAAAAATCCCGTGAGCAATCACGGGATTTTTAGTTCTACAAAAGTTTGAGATCTCGTTTTCTGAAGATACTTCTCGCTATCGCGCCAGCTTCTCTTCCTGAAGAATGAACCGAAGCGAAATCCTGTGTGTATCCCCCAGGTCATCCTCTTGACCGAAACGGGCGAATGAATAGTCAATGTCCAATTTCCGCAAATGTAGACCCGCGCCAAGGGTTAGCTGTTTCACATCGCTGTAACCAACTCTTAGTGCAACCAACTTGTGATAATCAAACTCCAGCCCCTCGTGAGGATCAAGACTTATCGGTCCGACGTGGGCAATCGAAGCAAATTGTCTGTTTTCGAATCGGACATCAACATCGCAAGTCGGTGCGAGCCTGCCGCCCAGGAAATCTATGAAATAGGCAGCACCGACTTTCACTGTCGGAGAAATCAGCTCCTTTGTCCCCGTACTCCAGGCAAGAAAAGTCGTAGTAATATCCTGAGCGTTCAGACCAATGGACAAATCCGTCAACGGTGAATAGAGTAGTCCGACATCGAATCCTACGCCCGTCGCCGAAAACTCGGCAATCGTTCGTCGGATCAGTTTGACGTTGACCCCGTATGAGAGATCCGATGAGTACCGCGAGGCATAAGAAACATAGAACGCCCAATCCGCAGAGCTGAAATCCGTAATCTTGCTGTAGTCAAGCCGGTTGATACCATCCAGAACGCCGCTTCCACTGTAGTCGATCAACGCGTTGCGGGTATCGGGTATGCCATCGACACCCAACCGCATGATGCTTACACCAAAACTCTCGTCCTTGCCATAAGGGATGGCAACCGATGCATAATCATAGTTAATCAAACTGGCGAATCGTTCGTCGTGCATCAGCATCACTTCCGGGTACTCAATGCGAGCCAAACCTGCCGGATTCCAGTAACCAGCCGATGCGTCGCTCGCCAAGGCGACCTGCGCACTGCCAAGCCCCAAGGCTCTTCCACCAACACCAATTGCCATAAATTCTCCGGCATATTTGGCGATTGATTGGGACGTTGCAGTCTGCGCCGCGACGAGAACCACAATGAACAGGAGAACTGTCTTCACAAAACCTCTATAAAATGAAAAACCGAATTCATTCTTCAAGTATGAATTCGGCAGTCTGTTGTGACGCTCTTTCATCTACCGACACCGTTCACACTTGATCAGAGTGCTGCTCTTGCACTAACAACATCAAACTCTCACAAGGCTCGGGGTCGATAGCTCCTTTAATTCTCTCTTAAATAATACTATTCCTTCCCCGCAAATTCAAGTCCTTGTCTATTGGACTGGCTCAGCGCCAAGTTCTTTACGCAGGAGGCTTAGCAGGGGGTGTTCTTCGGCCAAGCTCTCCTTCTGTTTGCTGCTCGCGTTGGCAGGTATTGAATTGTTGTGCGGAACGGGAAGAGCTTGTCGTTGTGCCCCGGGTGCAATAATGTTCAGAATGGGCTCAACATTCATCCTTATACCCAGCACAGTGTTGAGTGTCTCGGAGAGAAATTCCTTGTTGCGTTTGAGCATCGAAACGTGGTATTCGTCCGGACAACCGATCCGCATGGAACCTTGCACGCAGCCAACAAAATGGCTCTCTGTGAGCACCGTTCCAATCGCGATTTTCGACTTCGTGACTCCATCGACAAATTCCTGCCATCGTGCCTCAAGTTCCAGTGTTGATATCGAGGGTGCAGACAGGGCAACCGATTCAATCGGATGAAGAGCGGGCTTTTCGTAGCCGGGATCCCGCACTGCATACGTTGAAGGCGATGCAGCTGCACGTGTCAAATCGAGCGGTTGGTACGTTCTTGAGGGACTGACATAGGAAGCGCTTCGTAATGCTCCCGCACTTACGGTTCCGACAACTTTCATTTCAGAAATCGATCGGGGGGGTTGGGAAGCGTTTCCTGCAGAATGTACGTCGCGAGTGGCAGGCGTCAACGGGAGGATGTGCGGAGTGCCGCTAAGCTTTTTTTTTAACTCATCAATGTGAGCAAGAAGTTCGTCGATCCGAACGGAGGATTCCATTTTGATCATCTGGAGCAGCGCGAGTTCCAGTTTATAGCGTGGTTGGGATACCCACCGAATAGACTGTTCGAGATCCTGATTGATTTTGATGAGGCGTAAAAGATCCTGCTCGCTGCATTCCTGGGCAAGGGTTTCATACCGTTTCCGATAGACTTCCGAGGTTTCGATGAGTTGCGTAGATCCCGTAGACTTGGCAACGAGGATATTGCGAAAATGCTCTGCAAGACCGCCAACGAATTCCCGTAAATCGTGACCACTTTGCATGAGCTCATCTATAATCTCTATACCCCCACGAACATTCTTCTCTTTGATCAGCGCGGATACTTTGAAGAACTGTTCCTGATCGACGGCATTGAGCACCATAAGCACATCGGCCACTTTGATCTCGTTACCGCAATAGGACCGGACCTGATCAAAGATACTCTGCGCGTCCCGCATCGAACCATCCCCCTTTTTCGCTATGACGGTGAGCGCTCCTTCGTCGATGGTTACCTTTTCTTCGCTCGCGATGAATTTGAGCCGTCCGATGATCTCTTCTATGGAGATTCTTCGAAAATCGAATCTTTGGCAACGGGAGAGGATTGTCATCGGAACCTTGTGGACTTCCGTCGTTGCGAAAATGAATATGACGTGGGATGGAGGTTCTTCAAGGGTCTTCAATAGTGCATTGAATGCCTCCTTGGTGAGCATATGCACTTCGTCGATAATGTAAACTTTGTATTTCCCGTGTGTCGGAGTATACCGGACGGATTCACGAAGATTGCGGATTTCTTCTACGCCTCTGTTGGATGCGCCGTCGATTTCAATGACGTCGAGACTTCTTCCGGATGTAATTTCCAGACAATGTTCGCACGTATTGTCCGGATTATTCTCGATCGGCGAAAGACAGTTGAGTGCTTTTGCGAGAATGCGCGCAGTTGTCGTTTTGCCGCAACCTCGCGTTCCGCTGAAAATATACGCGTGTGCAACGCGATTGGTCGCGATGGCATTACGGAGAGTGTTGGTAACGTGGGATTGACCGATGACATCTTCAAAAACCATCGGTCGCCACTTGCGGGCAGTAACCTGGTAACTCATACGGCTGGAATGTAAGAAGAAAAAGTCAAATAGTGAATTGCATTTGTCACATCAGGCTCGCTTCGCCTTCGAGGACTTAAACACGTATTTGATTGCATCCTCAATACGTTCAACCGGAATAATGGCAAGTCCGTCCTTAACCATCTGGGGGATTTCTGCAAGATCCGATACATTGTCTTTCGGTATGAGGACCGTCTTAATGCCACTGCGCTGGGCTGCGAGGAGTTTTTCATTGAGACCGCCAATTGGCAGCACATTGCCCCTCAGCGTGATTTCACCTGTCATTGCCAAATCATTGCGCGCAGGGCGATTACTCGCGGCGGAGATGATTGCCATCGCCATCGTAATGCCTGCAGAAGGGCCGTCTTTCGGGATAGAACCTTCCGGTAAGTGGATATGAATTTCGCGATTCTTGTAAAAATCAGGGTTGATGCCGAACGTTCTTGCGTTCGAGCGTATATAACTCAATGCTGCCTGCGCTGACTCTTTCATTACATCGCCGAGTTGACCGGTAAGCGTAAGTCTCTCCGCTCCGCGCATAATAGTTACGTCAACGTTGAGAATGTCTCCTCCAACACTTGTCCAGGCAAGCCCGGTCACCGAGCCGACCCGTTGTTCGCGTTCCGCTTCTTTCTTTCTGAATTTTGGGACACCGAGATAGGTTTCAATTTTTTCAGGCGTCACGACAATCCGATCGTGCAACACGTCCCGCTTCCGTTTCTTTCCTGCGTTCTTAGAGTGTCCATTCTTCCGCTTTCCAAGCACCAGTTCTTTTGCCACTTTTCTACAGACCGATGCAATCTCGCGCTCCAGATTCCGGACCCCTGCTTCTCGCGTGTATTCCTGGATAATCTTGGTGATTGCAGAGTCTTCGATGACAACATTCTTTTTGCTCAGCCCGTGTTCTTCGATCTGTTTCAGGATAATGTGTTGCTTGGCGATTTCCCTCTTTTCGTGTTCCAGATACCCGGGAAGTTCGATGACTTCCATCCGATCCTGAAGCGGCAAGGGTATTTGATATCGCACGTTCGCAGTGGTAATAAACATCACTTTTGAAAGGTCGTAGTCGACTTCGAGGTAATGATCGTTGAACGCGATGTTTTGTTCCGGATCCAAGACCTCCAGCAGTGCTGCCGACGGATCTCCCCGGAAATCCATGCTCATCTTATCCACTTCGTCCATCAGGATTACGGGATTCACAACACCAGCTCGCTTCATCGATTGAATTATTTTACCGGGCATAGAGCCTATATATGTTCGACGGTGTCCCCTGATCTCAGCTTCATCCCTGATACCCCCCAACGAAATTCGAACAAGCTTGCGCCCGAGCGCCCTCGCTATTGATTTAGCAAGCGATGTCTTGCCGACTCCCGGTGGTCCCACAAAACAGAGAATCTGTCCTCTCATTTCTTTGACAAGATTGAGAACGGCGATATGTTCGAGAATCCGTTCCTTTGGTTTTTCCAATCCGTAATGGTCCGTATCAAGTATTTTCCGGACGTGTTCGATATCGAGATTGTCCTTTGTCCTTTTTATCCAAGGTACGGCAATGAGCCAATCGAGGAAATTCCGGGTGACAGTAAACTCCGGAGACATGGACGGAGTCTTCTTGAGCTTGTTGAATTCTTCGAGTGCTTTTTCTTCTATGTCCTTCGGCATTTTCGCCTTGAGGATCTGATCCTTCAGCTTGATCAATTCCGGCGAAGCTTCGTCATCTCCGAGTTCGTCCTGCAAAATCCGGATCTGTTCCTGGATAAAGAACTTGCGTTGGGATTTTTGAATGTTGTCCTGGACTTTGCCGTCGATTTCGCGTTCAATTTTAAGGATATCGACTTCCTTGGTAAGGATTTTCGACAACTCGTACAACTGTTCACGCAGATTAGGGACGGCGAGAATGGTCTGTTTTACCTCAACGGATTGGATGATGTTCGACGCGATATAGAATAGTCTCCGTTGGGGTTCCCTGATTCCTTCGAACGACATAAGAATTTCAGGAGGGATATTTCGATTGAGCCTAACATATTCTGCGAAAAGGGAGGAAGCGTGCCTGACAAGGGCATCAATTTCATGACCTGACGGAATATCAGTCCTGTTAATAACCACTTCTGCTTCAAGGTACAGCGGATTGGCAATGAATTTTTGAACGCTTGCCTGCACGACCCCATCGACAAGGATTCTCATAAGCCCGTTTGGCAGCTTGAGCATTTGAATGATTTTTGCCACGGTTCCGTGCTGGTAGACATCCTCCGCGGAGGGTTCGTCGACGTTCGAGTTCTTCTGAGCAATGAGAAATATATTCTTGCTTCGTTCAAGGGCTTCGTTGGCTGCACGGAGAGAAGATTCCCTCCCAACCAGCACAGGAAAAATCATGTAGGGGAAGACAACCACGTCTCTCAAAGGCAACACGGGGAGTGTTGTCGGGATATTGTCGATAGTTTCAATGGTCGACTCACTCGCCTTGACGGCATTCTCTGGCATGATCTTCTTCTGATCCTTCATAGGGACGGTCTCTAAGACAAAAAGAGGGCACTACTCAGCGAGAGCGGCACCCATCTGGTTCATCAAAATATAGCTCTGAATGCAGGGATTGTCAAGGAAGGCGATCCGTGAAAAACATCGGAATGCGCTCGTCGGGCGTTTTGGTCAGTCTGCGCAGGTGAATTCTACGAATGATTTTCTTTCAGACGAACTCGCTGTCTTTGCTGTTCCTTAAGTTCCTTCAAACGATCAGCGGGAATTTTGTTCACGAGGTCGGACGCAGAACATCCACATTCGTCTTCGCAAAAGCCGAAGGCTTTGCGATTTTTCTTTCGGACATATGACCATACCATCGTTACGGCCGTTGCTGCCACTGTGATAATCGAGAGTATTTGTTGCCAGTTCATCTGGGATCCGCTAACTGATCAATAGACCAAGGTGATACACGGCGAACGTCACTACGTACGCCAGACCTGTCATGTATGCGAATTGAAACGCGGGCCACTTCCATCCGTTCGTTTCTCTTCTCACGATGGCAACGGTTGACATGCATTGCATGGCCAGGACGTAATAGATCATAAGGCAAATGGCAGTCAGCGTGGTAAAGGTGTGACGACCGGTCACGGGATCCACATCCTGCTGCAACCGCTCACGAAGCGTAGCATTACCAGTTGATTCGTTTGCATCCTTGATACCGTAAATTGTACCCATGGTGCTGACAAATACTTCACGTTGGAGCAATGATCCAACGAGGCCAATTCCTATTTTCCAGTCAAAACCCAGTGGTTTGATCAGAGGTTCCATAAGATGACCGGCCTGACCGGCAAAACTATGTCTAAGCTGTTCCGAGGAGGTAGCGTGTTCGAGTTTTGGATACGTTGCAAGGAACCAAAGGATTATCGAGACACCCAGGATTATGGTCCCTGCACGCTTGAGAAATTGCACCGAACGATTCCACATTTGAAGAAAGACGGATCTCATCGTAGGCATTTTGTAGGGTGGAAGTTCCATAATGAACGTCGGGGTTTCGCTCTTGAGCAAAGTTTTCTTGAACAACCAAGCGCTTCCCAGAGCGGCAATGAGGCCGAAAAGATACAACGACACAAGCGTTAATCCTGCCAGATTGAGGAAGCCCAACACAGTTTTTTGTGGGATGAATGCGCCGATCATGAGAATATAGACTGGCAGACGGGCGCTGCAACTCATCAAGGGAGCCACCAGAATCGTCACAAGCCTGTCTTTCTTGCTCTCGATAGTGCGAGTAGCCATGATGCCGGGAATGGCGCAGGCGAAGGAACTCAACATCGGAATAAATGACTTTCCGTGAAGGCCAACCTTGCTCATGACGCGATCCATGATAAATGCGGCCCTTGCCATGTATCCGGTATCTTCCAATATTCCAATATACAGAAAGAGGAACAGGATTTGCGGAAGAAATGTGACGACTGCGCTTACGCCTGCAATTGCACCATTGATAATCAAGTCCCGAAAATCGCCGGGGGGCATTAAGACCGCAATCTCATTCCCCAACGCATTAAATCCAGCCCCAATCAGATCCATTGGTAAGATTGCCCACGTGAAGATTGCCTGGAACATCAAAGTCATGAGAAGAAGGAAAACAGCAAAACCCCAGAATCTGTGCGTCAGAACCCTGTCTAACCTGTCGGTGGTGCTGAGATTTTTGCGCAGCGACCTTATAACAGCGGCACTGCACACACGTTGAATCCAATCGTACCGGGCTTCTACCAACGCGGAGAGTCGATCAATACCGAGGGAATCAAGACGTAGAAAGTCCTGCTGGACATGGGTCAGGATTTCAGGCCGAAACTGCTGGCGATGTATCGCCGACACTGTCGGTGATGACAGAAGCTGGACAGATTCGTGGAACGCCTCAGGTTCAGACATCTTCTGGTGATTTACTAAAAGACCGGTAAGCTCATCAAGCTCGGATTGCATTGGCTCGGCCAGCCGCCATTGTCGTGATTTCATCGAGGGCTGGACTCTTTCTCCGATTGCTTGCTTCAATTCAAGGATACCGATTCCCTTGGTGGCAACTGTCGGAATGACCTTAACACCCAGAATGGAGCCGAGTTTCGCGGCGTCGATATGGATACCATCGTGTTCCGCAACGTCTATCATATTCAGAGCCACAACGATGGGGATACCGCAGTCAATAATCTGGCTGATCAAATATAAGTTGCGTTCAAGGTTGCTTGCATCGACAACGCAAATCACCATGTCCGGCGCTGGAGTATGGTCGAGTCGCCCAAGGAGAACGTCGGTGGCAATCTTTTCGTCGGGTGAATGTGGGGTTAAACTGTATGCACCGGGAAGGTCGAGTAGAAGAATGTCTTTGGCCCCCTCGAGAACCACTTTCCCTTCTTTCTTTTCAACTGTGACGCCGGGGTAATTTGCGACCTTCTGACGCATTCCCGTCAGTGCATTGAATAATGCAGTCTTTCCCGAATTGGGATTGCCAATGATGGCAATGCGATTCGTTGCTATGTCTACTGTATCTCGGAACATGCGGAATTTGATGTTTGAATCATGACAGCTTCAGCTTCTTTCCTTCGCAGTGAAAGATGATAGCCCCTCAATTCAATTTCAATCGGATCGCCGAGGGGAGCTACGCGCACGACTTTGATGGTGATTCCTTTCGTCAAACCCATTTCAAGAAGTCGCTGTCGAACTTCGAACGAGACTGTCGTAAGTTTCCTAACGATACCCTGTTCACCAGGGACAAGTGTATTCAGCCCTACTTCATTCATTTGAAATGACCGACAATTGGTCTTGTTGCGGTTCTGCAATTCTGCAACAGTCGTGCACAAGGGGACTTGAGAACTACCGGGAAATCTATAAGCCGATGAGATGAGATCAAGCCAAATCGAACCGATCCAACAAAGCGTGTTGAGGAGTGGAAATCGTCACCAGAGATCGGAACATGAATTGTCGTTCTATCGCAGGGATGATACCGTGGAAAAGTCTCGGAAGTCAAATGCATCATTGGAGGACGACAGTGCATCGCAGTTCGGCAAAAGACGGTTCATAAATTGTTCTAATATGGCAAACTCTTATTCTATATAGGACCAATTTAGTCCTATTAAGACATACAATCAAGAAGAAAGTTGTAATTCAATGAAAAAAGCGCAAATTACGACTCGCTAAAGAAAGGGTAAACATAATGGAAGAACTTAAGGACAAGGTCGTACTCGTGACCGGTGGATCGAGAGGAATTGGAGCCGCCGTAGCAAAGGGTTTTGCAAAACTAGGCTCAAAAATCGTCATAACATACCGATCTGATAAGCATTCCGCAGAGGCCTGCGCAAAAGAAATCAACACAGCTGGCTCAGAGTGCCTCGTAATCAAAGCAAGGGTGGAAAGAGCAAATGAGGTTGAGAAGACAGTCAGAAAGGTATTTCAAAAGTATGGTCGGATCGATGTATTAGTGAACAATGCAGGTATTTGGAAAGATGGAAAGATCGGAAGTATGACAGAAAAACAATGGGATGAAACCATCGATATTAATCTAAAAGGAACGTTTCTGTTCTGTAATGAAGTCGTTCCAATTATGAAAAGGAAAAAAAGTGGAAAAATAATCAATATTTCAAGCACCGCAGGTCAGCGTGGGGAACCACAACACTCTCACTATGCTGCATCAAAAGGAGGGGTCATTGCGTTCACAAAATCAATTGCTGTTGAGTTGGCCCCATACAACATAAACGTTAATTGCGTCTCACCAGGCTGGGTACGCACCGATATGACTAGACAAGTTCTGACCGACCCTTCATTCCAATCCGAAATCGGGCAGGGAATACCGAGAGGAAGAGTAGCATTTCCGGAGGACATTGTCGGCTCAGTGTTGTTCCTTGCATCTAGCCTCTCAAATCACATTGTGGGAGCCACAATCAGCGTTAATGGAGGAAGTGTCCTTTTTTGAATAATTTCGCTTTTATTTGATTTCTGAAATATGTATATTTTTGTAAGAATTAGCCACCAAAGAGCGTGCATCATTTTTCCAATATTTTGGCCACCTCAAGCGGTCATCTTACTGTGAAATGAATTGAGCCGATATCAATAAAGAAGAACATTAACGTGGTTGGTCTAGTTCACTGAGGTTTGGGGCTTTATATGAATATCAGACTTCGAGAAAAACACCGCCTCTCTGCCTAAGACGGCTCAACGACAAGTGATTGGGGATCTCAGCTCCGTGACAAAAAAACAATGGGACCGAGTAAGAAGCAGAAAGACCACATTCTTCACATAACAACAAGAAAGGATCGTTATGGACAGGTTTCAAGAGCTTGTTGATTTGATACAGACCTACAAAGTCGATTTTGACAAATTCTATCAGAAGAAAAACAAATCTGCCGGAGTTCGTCTGCGCAAACATATGGCGGACTTGAAAAGGAAAGCGCAGGAAATTCGGAATGAGGTTCAGGAGGTTAAGGCGAAGATGACCGAAGAGGGTGAACCGAAGACTCCCGCAGCGTGAAGGATTGTGATACGTAGATTCGAGACTGCTTCGACGGTAGTACGAAGTTAAGAAACACTAAAAGATGGTGGAGAAGATAGCCGAAGGCTCCAAAGTACTTTTTGATCTTCGGATGGCGAGACGCGAATTTCGGAATAGGGTCTACGAATCGATGGTAGCCTCCTTACCTTGCACAGATTGAAGTTTTTTAATCAAACTTTCGATCAAAGTGTTCTGTGTAATGATTATATTGTAACGAGAGCAGGATCTGGTCATTCTGCAATTAGCATTTTTTTTGAATTAGGGGAAGCATGAAGAAATACATTGTTCTCGGTTTGCTCGCAGGCGTTTCGATTTCAGCATTGCTTATCTATCTGAGAAAGAAGAAATTCGAAGGAACGGAATTCCGCGAATTGTTCGACTCATCGACGGTGGCAGACGACTTGTTCGGCGACGCTTTTGTTGAGCTACCGGATAAACCATAAAATCTAATTGCCATCAATTCTTTGAACTCCCTTATACCTTGACGTCGGCAGACGTATCCAAGTGATGGGAGTTTCTTGTTCTTTCCGTGCGACCTCCTCTTCCTGCAATTCTTGACTTTGTTGATAATTCTCCTACTTTTAAGAAGACCCAGTTCACTGCAAGGGTACTCCTGTCTTTCCTAAATGAACACAGTGCTCCGCCGACGACCTCTGACTCCCCTTATGTATGGATGAACAAACGGAAGAAATAAAGCCCGAATCCGTTTTCTCTGCGCTCCGCAAAGCGCTTCAATATGAGCTTGACCAGCTCAAGACGATGAGATGTGAAATAACGCTGTTCGATGGAATCTCGGTTGCTACCTTCGCGGATCATTTCTACTACCGCTTCGAAATTCCCGAGGACCTTTTCCTCCAGACGACTGAGGTCGCCTCATTTTCGGTTGGGAAGATGCAGCCGATCGTCGTCAAAGGCAGAATCATCGCGGTCGACAATCAATTCATGACGGTGGCTCTTCCTACGGACTTCGGACCGGTCCTCCCTGAAGCGAAATGCACGTGGAGCTACGAGGAACATATTCAGCCGGTATTGGGAATGCTTCCGACTGATTTGAGCACATCTGTCATCGCATCGCTGCTCTTTAACCCTGCAGATGAATCGAACAGGAATGCCGCTCCCTTTGAACCCCAATTTGTCCCACAGACCCCACAAAACCAATTGGATGTGGTGACGAAAATTCTTCAGAACAGGGTTTCGGTGTTATGGGGTCCGATTCTTACGGGAAAGACGCATGTACTTGCGCTTCTCGCAGCGAATTATATCAAATCTGGAAAACGGGTGTTGTTTGTCGCGAATGCGAACGATCACGTGGACGCGACACTCCTCAAGACCGTGGAGATTGGGCAAAAACTCGGCGCGGATCTTTCAAAATCTTCTGCACGCGTCGGATTTCCTTCGCCGTCCTATGCTGCGCAAATAGGTCCCTATTCATTCGAACAACAAATTGCATCGCTCAGAAACGAAAAACGAAAAATCTTTCAGGAACGTGTTCAACTTCTCCAGAAATACTGGACCGTGCGCATAAAACAGAGTCTGAATGAGGAGTTCTATGCCAAAGTTCAGGGAATGCGCGATCAATTAAGCGAGCTAAGAAAACAAGGAGAACAGGCAAACACAGACTTGACGGGTTTTCGAGATTCCATCCAGAAACATCAGTCGGCATCCGTTATCGAAAAATTGAAGAAGGGTTATTCGAAAGATGAATTGAATCTTGCACAAAAACAATTCACCGAAAAACAACAAGCACACAAGAGGCTTCTCTCACTGCAACAGTCTCTGAGCAATGAAATAACCCTTGTGGAATCCAATGGTCCGATCACAGCGGATGAGATGAAGGAATACCGTCTTGCTATGAATCGGATTGAAGAATTGGGTGGGCTTGATCGTGTCAGTCAGGCAGTTGATGAATTTGTGTCCGTCGACGAACCGGCGCAGTTGAAATGGAAGCAATTCGTCTGCACGAGCGTGTGGACAGCCCTTGTCGATCCACGGTTGAAAGGGCTGCAGTATGATCTCGTTCTCGTCGATGACGCCGAGACCGTGTATCTCCCTGCCCTTGCCGCACTCGCGACACTTGCGAAGGAAAAATACCTGATTGCGGGAGATCCCTACCAACTGGAACCGGAATCGTTTACGAAGAACGCCCTTGCGGAAACGTGGCTGCATAAAGATATCTTTCTTCACGTTGCACAAACCGAACAGCTCAACAAGCTGTTCGATTGGACGGAGCGAAACTCTCAGTGGGCAATGTTGTTAGGGTCCCATTTTGCGACAACACAAAAACTGTCGTTGTTCACGGCTTCCGTATTGTTTGATGACAAGATCAACGTCTTTGTCCCGCCCGGTGCAAAAGGTGCAATCTATTTTCTCGATACCAGCGATTTGAAATCAACGTGCAAACAGTATGTAGGTAGAAAGAAGATACTCCCGTATAACGAAATCCATACGCGAAAGCTGATCGAATGTATAAAACACGCGTTGCTGGAGTCGGAGTGTACGACGAGTGATGTCGGTGTTATCCTTCCTTTCTCCGGTCCGACATTGTACACCAGACTTCAGTTGAGAATGCTCGGCATGGATGATGTCGAAGTCGGGACGCCCCAGAGCTTCCGTGGCATACGAAAGCGATCGATCATTTTTGATACCACGATGGCGGGTGTCGATTACACGATGAAACAAATCGACGACAAAAAGATCGGGGAACACAAAATCGCGAGACTATTCAATACGGTGTTTTCCAGTGTGGGAGAAGATCTGTATATCATAGCAGATATGAATCATTTTAGGACACTCTACAAGGACAGATTGTTTACACGTCTTCTCATGCTTCTGCAGGCAGAAGCAGACAAACGATCATCGTTTGCCACAGCAGTCAAGAAATTCGAAAGTCTTGAATGGGACCAACTTGATGCCGTGTTGTCACCTTCTTCAAAGGGTGGCCCAGGCTCTCGTGTCCAGTCAAAGCCTGTCGACAAGAAAGAAGATGCAGAACTCGCGCTCAAAATGAAAATGCTGGCACAGCAGCAAGGATCGAGGCCAGCTATCGGAAGCCGCAATATTGAGCGTGAAACACACGATGGCGTTGTACGAATTCTGGGGGTTCGGAAAGACCTCAACCTTCTCTCACAATATGTCGGCGGTGATATCCTCTTTCGTGCAACCCTGTCAACCGAACTTGCTTCGGGTCGATTGCCCCAGGATTTCTGTCAGAGTGAGCGCGACTTTCGTGAAATCATGGAACGCTGGAATTTGATTATCTATGAAATGTCCGGTGGCAACAAAACGGACTTGTCATACTTCTCGAAAAAATCTCCCGAAGCCCGGGTCCGCCATGACATCAGAAACCTTCGGGCATTCTATGCCTCGGACGTCGAAGCCGCGATCGAGGAAGGAAAGCAAAAAATCGCTGTCGATGTTTCAAGACTATTCCAGGAGTTGCTCGGCAAGGCGCAACCGTCGAATCCGTCGGAATGGTCCACTGCCTATCTCAATTTTCTCTCGAAGCTCGAATCGTACCTCACATGGATTTCGGAACAGATACGCCGTTAGCGTGTACCTGGTTTGTATTTCCTCCCGATATAACATTCTGAACTGTTGAAATTCATTCGGAATCACCCAATCCGTTCCCGTCATTCCGATTATCTTGACGTCCCAGGCATTTAGGGCTATATTCTTGTCAACTTCATACGGTGTATCCAATGTTTTGGGAAGATCTGTTCGACATTCTTGTAGTGTTTTTCGTTGTTCTCCTGAATGCCTTCTTTGTCGCTGCCGAGTTCGCCATCGTCAAGGTTCGCAACACTCAAATAGAACCCCTGGTGGAAAAGGGCAACAAGCGAGCAGCCGTCGCAAAAGACATCGTCGCACACATGGATGCCTATCTTTCTGCCACACAACTTGGAATTACGATGGCGAGCCTTGCTCTCGGTTGGATCGGAGAACCGTTGGTTGCAGCAATGCTCCGCCCACTCTGCGTCGCAATCGGATTCGAAAACGAGAAGGTCATTGAGGCCGTTGCCGTGGCAGTCGGGTTTGCAGTGATAACATTTTTGCATATTACAATCGGCGAACAGGCACCAAAATGGCTCGCAATTCAGAAGGCGCAAGGAACGGTGCTCTTTGTCTCTTATCCGCTGAAATTCTTCTTCTCGATTTTCAGGCCGATCATTGTTGCATTGAACGGTTTCGCAAACGGGATTCTGAGACTCGTGGGACTCGGTGCAGTCTCCGAGTCCGAGTTGACGCATTCCCAGGAAGAACTGAGGCTGCTTCTGGCGCAGGACAAGCGGGTGTCCGCGGCGAGCAAAGATATCGTGCTGAATGCAATGGATTTTCGACGCAAGCAGGCGCGTCATGCAATGGTTTCCCGAAAGGAAATCGTGGCGCTTTCGATATCCGCCCCGGTCCGGGAGAGCGTGGAAATTATGCGGACGCACAAATTCTCCCGCTATCCCGTCTTCAAAGAGACAATTGACAATATCGTGGGTGTCGTCCATACGAAGGATATCTTCAGGGTTGAACGTCATCTCAAGCCGGACTTCAGGCTGGAATCAGTAATGCGCGAGGCTCTCGTGATGCCGGAGACGGCGACACTTGAAAAAGTGCTGGAGACAATGCTGCAAAAGAAAATCCACCTGATTCCGCTAGCGGATGAGTTTGGCGGAACGGCCGGGATTATCACTATGGAAAACGTGCTGGAGGAATTGGTCGGGAATATTCAGGATGAATTCGACGCTGAGGCACCCGAAATTGTGAAGGTGAGCGATACTGAGTTTCTTGTGAATGCGAATATTACGACGAACGATGTCGAGCGATTGCTAAAACAGGAACTGTCTCCCAAGGACATCCTCTCGATCGGTGCATTTGCGATCGAGCACCTTGGGCATATTCCAAAGAAAGGCGAAAGATTCAGAATTGAGGGTACAGAATTTATTGTAGAATCAATCCGGGACCGGGTAATTGATTCAATACGGATTCGGCGTGTTCCACCTCAAAAGACTAAAGAGAAAAAACAGAGAACGTAGGAATTGTCCTTTCCAAAAACCCTCCCAGTTCCTTAAACCGACAAAGATTGCATGAATATTGAAGAAGTGTCTGATTAGCGCAATGGCTTCTGGGCGTCGTGATGTTCAAGGTCCGTACGCTCCTGGTCGGGTACTGAGGTCAATACGAAGACATCCTCCAACTTCACAAAATCAACGCTCGGTGTGACGATGATTGATTTGAAGAGTGTGCCAGGCTGCTCATCCACTTCGCTGACGACACCAATTCGAATATCCGGCGGAAATGTGCTACTATACGATGAAGTGAGCACGACGTCGCCGATCTTAACGTCGAGAGTCTTTGCAACGTTCTTCAATAACAAATTCTTGCCATCCCAGGCTATGATCCCGTCGACGCGGCTTCGCTCAATCTTCGCACTCGCGCGGAAATCGACATTCAGAAGAAGATTCACGATTGCGTAGTGCTCGGTGGCGGAGACAACGAGCCCCACGAGCCCCCCATCGCCGATAACAGGCATCAGCGGTTTGATATCTTCCTTTCCGCCGATATCGATCGTCAAGGTATTGCGGAGAAGCGTGAGATTCTTTCCGATCACCTCTGCACCAACAATATCGAACGGCACCTTTTCTTTCAGATCCAGTAGCCGGCGGAGCCGCAGGTTCTCAAGCTTCGCTTCGCGCAGGCGGTTCGTTTCATCGGTAAGTTCGATATTTGTCCTGCGCAGGAGTTGATTCTCCGATTCAAGGGAAAAATAGCGGGGGATAAAGATCACCTGTTCCTGCAGAAGACCATACGTTATCGTCGCAACAGATCTCAACCGCTTCATTTGTGAATTATCGTTTAGTGCAAGGAGAATCAACGACGCTGCAATCAGTCCGGCGAGGACCGCATATTCTTTGAACTCATAAAGAATATCATAAAGCCGTTGAAGCATCGATTACACGTCGGAGTGTGAAGGGCAGAATGGAAGGCGGGTAGACAGAGATAACTCGAGTCGCTGGCGAGACTGAAATTGAATTAGTGATCGATTGGCGGGGACCATCGTCGTTTCGTCGTTTGGAATCTCAGGCTTTGATCTGCCCATCGAACATCGACAACCGTCAATATCTGGTGCTTCTCAGGAGCACTTTGGAATAGTGAGCGAGATCTTCCAGGACTTTCCCTGTACCGCGTACGACCGCCGTCAGCGGATCTTCCGCAACGTGAACCGGAAGGTTGGTCTCAAGCCGGAGTCGCTCATCAAGTCCTTTAAGCAGAGCGCCCCCACCCGTCAACATGATTCCACGATCAAGAATATCCGCAGAAAGTTCCGGAGGAGTTCGTTCGAGCGTAATCTTCACACCTTCAACGATTTGGGCGATGGGCTCGTTCAGCGCCTCGCGGATTTCAACGGAACTGACCTCGGTCGTTTTCGGAACGCCGTTGACAAGATCGCGGCCTTTTACCTGGATTGTGATCTCTTCCTTTAGGGGCATTGCCGACCCCACCTCACACTTGATGGCTTCCGAAGTCCGTTCGCCGATCAAGATATTGTGGTTCCGCTTGAAAAACTGAATGATGGCATTGTTCATTTCATCACCCGCGACACGCCGCGACTCTTCGTTCACGATGCCGGATAACGCAATCACGGCGATTTCCGTTGTTCCGCCGCCGATGTCAACAATCATATTTCCCACGGGCGCATCGACATCGAGATTGACTCCAATGGCTGCAGCCATCGGTTCCGCGAGAAGATGCACTTCCTTTGCCCCGGCGTGTTCGGCAGAATCACGAACGGCCCGTTTTTCCACTTCGGTAATTCCGGAAGGCACCGATACGACGATTCTCCTGCTGGGCACCCAGCTAACACTGATTTTTTTTATGAACTCCCTCAGCATTCCTTCGGCAATTTCAAAATCGGCAATAACGCCATCCTTCATCGGACGGATCGTCCGGATATCCTTGTGGGTTCGTCCCAACATTTCTTTAGCCTCGTTGCCGATGGCGATAATACGTTTGGTGTTGCGGTCAAAGGCGACAATGGAAGGCTCATTCAGGATGATGCCCTTGCCCTTCATCCAAATGACGGTGTTGGCGGTGCCAAGATCGATGGCAAGATCCGCGGAAAAGAGAGAGAAGAGTCCCATAGAGCAAAAGAAGTTAAGGTGGAATGAGTATCAATTTATGAGTTCAGTATACACGTTCATGGGGCAAAACAAATTGATCTTGGTCGGCGTCAATGTCGAAAATGTCTGATTCCGGTGAATACCATCGTGACATTGTGTTCGTCGGCAGCCTTGATCACATCCTGGTCCCTGACCGACCCTCCGGGTTGAATAACAGCAGTCGCCCCAACGTTGATTGCCTCCATCAAACCGTCTGCAAACGGGAAGAATGCATCGGATGCAACCGCGCATCCCTTAAGATCGAACCCCGCTTCGGTTGCTTTCATTGCCGCAAGTTTTGATGAATCGACGCGCGACATTTGGCCCGCTCCAACTCCAAGCGTCCGGTCACCTCGCGCGTAAACGATTGCGTTTGACTTCACGTGCTTCGCGATATTCCAGGCGAACAACATTGCGGATGTCTCCTCATCTGTCGGTTTGCGTTGCGTGACGACGCGAAGTTGGTCGCGATGGATGCGATGCTGGTCGGAATCCTGTACAAGAAGTCCTCCTGCGACGTTGCGTACATCCCATTCACGGAGCCCGCGGAGGTTCACCGCCTGTTGTATGATGCGCCGATCCTTTTTTTTTCTTAGCAGATCGAGCACGCGCGGCTCAAATTCCGGAGCAATGATGACTTCAAGAAAGATCTCGTTGATTATTTCTGCAGCCGCAAGATCCAGCGGTTTGTTCAGAGCTACGATGCCACCGAACGCCGACTTTGAATCAGTGGCAAGCGCCTTGGTATAGGCATCCTTCAATGAGGAGGCAGAGGCCACGCCGCAGGGGTTGCCGTGCTTGACGATAACCGCAGTCGGATCGTTAAATTCCGAACATATCTGCGCTGCAGTGTCGATATCCAGGATATTATTGTACGATAATTCCTTGCCGTGCAATTTCTTGAAGTACTCGGTGAATTGTCCGTATAAAGCGGCCGACTGGTGCGGATTTTCGCCGTATCGCAGGTCTTGTGATCGATGCATCGACACGGTAAGCGTTTCCGGAAATCCCGAAGAGGGGGTCAATCCTCGCAGATAGGATGCGATGAGCGAATCATAGTGCGCTGTGTGTTGAAATGCCGAACACGCCAGCTGAAAGCGCGTTTGTTCCGAGATACAACCGTCGTGGGATTGCATTTCTTCGGCGATGATGCCGTAAATATCGGGATTCACGATGACCGCAGTATGTCGGAAATTCTTGGCAGCCGCACGAACCATCGTGGGCCCGCCGATATCGATATTCTCAATTGCGGTTTCAAGGCGCACATCATCGGCGGCAATCGTCCTCTCAAACGGATAGAGATTGACAACAACAAGGTCGATGGAATCGATGTCGTGCTCTTTCATTTGTTCAACGTGCTTCGGATTGTCGGCCACGGCAAGGATGCCACCGAGAATCTTGGGATGAACAGTCTTGACGCGTCCATCGAGTATTTCGGGAAAATTTGTCACTTCGGAGACTGCGGTTACCTCGAATCCGGCTTCTTTCAATGCATTGTATGTGCCACCCGTCGAGATTATCTGAACCTTGAAATTCTTGAGGACGGTCGCAAGTTGTATGATCCCCCGTTTGTCAGAAACGCTGATGAGCGCCCGTCTGATTTTCAACAGAGACCCGCTGTCTTGATCTGAAACGGATCCTCGACCTATCATTGGAATTTTTGAATTGATCATTGTATCCAAACTTTGCTTCCTTCTATGTGCACCTTCTTGTTCGCGAAGGCCGCTATCGCTTTCGGATAAATCTCATGTTCGATCAGAAGAACCCTTGCCGCAAGGGTCTCCGGTGTATCGTTGTTCATGACTTCGACAGTCTGCTGCATCACGATTGGTCCACGGTCATACTCTTCGTCGACGAGATGAACAGTTGCACCTGTTGTCCTGGCACCAGAGGCCAGGACCGCTTCGTGCACGTGGATTCCATACATCCCTGCTCCTCCAAAAGCCGGAAGAAGGGCTGGATGGATATTCAAGATTCTATTCCGGAATCGATCGATTACTTTTGCCGGCACCCGCTTCATATATCCTGCGAGCGTAATCATGTCAACATCGTAACGTGTCAGCAATTCCAACAGCCGCTCTTCGTACTGTCCTTCGGAAGAGCACTGTTTCTGATTAAGATGAATTGCGGGAATATTCCGAGATCGGGCAAGATCCAACGCCCCGGCGTTTGAATTATTGCTTAGCAGGAGCGAAACACGAGCAGGCAATCTGCCGTCATCAATGGCCTTCAGAATTGCTTGAAAGTTCGATCCGCGCCCTGACGCGAAGACAGCAATGTTCATTCAATCGGCAACAAGCGTTGGTCCATTCAACAACGACAAAAGGTAGTGAGAAGTTGAAGGATAGTCAATAAATGCGGGATCTCTTGCATTCAAAGGGCAAGCTCTTGTGTCAGGAAACGCCTGCCCGCACAGTCCAGCGATGTGGACGATGTGTTTGCCGATGAAGAAGTAATGTCGTGGACGAAAAGGCATCAGTCTCCAACTTGCAGGAACAGCCCAGGGATGCTGTCATGGACGCCGGTTGTTCCATGTGGCAAAGCGTTGACGATGAGTTTCTTGATTGTTTCTCCCATAATCGAGATATTGGCAACGCTGGTGTCGGTTCCTCGATTGCCGAACGAATCCCGCCGTCTCTTGCACAAGAAAAACCATTCTGAGGAGGGTTGTATGAAGTTGTTTGGAGCTGTCATACTTGTTGTGTTGGTTCTTCCGCTCGAACATGTTCGATCTCAACAACAGAGTGCGGATTGGGAAGTGAAATTTCGTTCGCTCACGAATAAGGACAACATTCGCGAAAACGACAAGAGACTGTCGGCAAAACCTCATCATCTTGGCTCTCCTTATAACAGAGAGAACGCAGAGTGGATTCTCGCGAGGTTTAAAGAGTGGGGGTTTGATGCGAAGATTGAAACATTCAACGTTCTCTTTCCAACGCCCAAGGTCCGTATTCTTGAAATGGTTGGACCCACCAAGTTCACCGCAAAACTCAAGGAGCCCGTCGTTCAGGGCGATCCGACATCCGACCAGCAATCTGAACAACTCCCGACATTCAACGCCTATTCGGTCGACGGGAATGTAACAGCGCCACTCATCTATGTCAACTATGGTATCCCGAGCGATTATGACGAACTGGAACGCCAGGGTATTTCGGTGAAGGGCGCAATCGTCATTGCCCGATACGGTGCGTCGTGGCGTGGCATCAAACCAAAAGTTGCGGCCGAACACGGAGCTATTGGCTGCATTATTTATTCCGATCCCCATGATGACGGATATTTTCGGGGTGATGTTTTTCCGAAGGGAGCATTCAGGAGCAAGGACGGCGTTCAGCGGGGGAGCGTGATGGATATGCCGATTTATCCGGGCGATCCGCTCACTCCCGGTGTTGGCTCAACGGAGGATGCAAAGCGTCTAGACCTCAAAGATGTCAAAGTGTTTACAAAAATTCCGGTGTTGCCGATTTCCTACGGGGACGCTCAACCTCTACTGGAAAACCTTGACGGACCAGTTGCCCCGGAATCCTGGCGAGGCGCGTTGCCCATTACCTATCACATCGGTCCCGGACCCGCGAAGGTTCATCTCCAAGTGGAATTCAACTGGGATATTAAACCGGTTCGCGACGTAATCGCCAAAATCGACGGTTCTGTTTACCCGGATGAATGGATTATTCGAGGCAATCATCACGATGCCTGGGTCAATGGCGCAGAAGATCCTGTTTCCGGCATTTCGGCGGAACTCGAAGAAGCACGCGTTCTCGGTGTGTTGTTGAAGGAAGGATGGAGGCCAAAACGTACCATCATCTATTGTGCGTGGGACGGTGAAGAAGAAGGATTGCTTGGTTCAACGGAATGGGTCGAAACGCACTCGGATGAATTAGCGCAAAAAGCAGTCCTCTACATCAATTCAGATTCCAACGGCCGGGGATTCCTCGATGTATCAGGATCTCATACGCTTGAGAAATTTATCAACGGAGTCGCGCGCGACATTCTGGATCCGGAAAAAGACATCTCTGTTTGGAAGAGAAGTCAGCTGATGCAGATTTCGAGGAGACGTTCGTCGGAAGACCGTGCAGAAATCCGACATCGATCTGATCTTCGCATCGGTGCACTGGGATCAGGATCTGACTATACGGCGTTTGTTGATCACCTGGGAATTGCTTCGCTCGATCTTGGTTACGGTGGAGAAGATGGCGGCGGCATCTATCATTCCATCTATGACGATTTCTATTGGTACTCCCACTTTTCAGACAAGGACTTTGCCTATGGTCGGGTGCTGGCGCAGACCGGAGGCACGACCGTTCTCCGCATCGCCGATGCAGACGTGTTGCCTTTTGACTTTGGCGATTTTACCGACACGATCCAACGTTACCTTAGCGAAGTGAAGAAATTGCAGGGATCAATGAGGGATGACATCCGAGAGAAAGACAAGGAAATTGAGGAAGGAGTGTTTTCCGCAGTCTCTGATCCTCAGAAAATCGCAGTTTCCCCTCCGAAGGAAGAAGTGCCGCCATATTTGAATTTTACGCCGCTCGACAATGCGGTCGAAAAGCTTTCTCATTCAACGGATCGATTCGAAGAAGATCTCGCCAAGTTGAAACAATCTGAAAGTCCGTTGTTGAAGGGCAACGCCCTTCGAAATTTGAACAAGCATCTGATCATGAGCGAACGAACATTAACAAGCCCGGAAGGACTTCCCGGCCGGCCGTGGTTCCGACATATGGTTTACGCACCCGGGATGTATACCGGCTACGGCGTGAAGACGCTTCCTGGAGTGCGGGAAGCAATCGAACAAAAGCAATGGAAGGAAGCGGATACTCAAATCGTTCGGGCTGCGAGCATTCTTGAAAACGAAGCGACCGTGATCGATGCGGCGAGTACTGATATTGAGAACGCGACGGAATCTCACTCAGGTAATTGAAAAAATGTCTCTGGAAATATTCCAAGCCTGGATAAGCACGTATGGCTATTTTGCTCTGTTTGGGTGCTTGACGCTTGGAATCGTAGGACTGCCCATTCCCGATGAAACACTTCTGGCACTTTCCGGCTATCTCGTGTTCAAAGGGCAATTTAATTTTGTGACGACTGTTCTGACCGCATTCCTTGGGAGTATTTCCGGAATCAGCCTGAGTTATGTCATAGGGAGGACGGGCGGATATCGAGTGTTGCACAGGTACGGACCGAGGTTTCATGTCACCGATGAAAAAGTCAGAATGATGAATGGATGGTTTGAGCGCGTTGGGAAATGGATGCTGATGATCGGTTACTTTATTCCAGGCGTACGCCACTTGATGGCTCTGGTGGCGGGCAGTTCAAACATGCGTTACCCGGTCTTTGCCGTCCATGCCTATGTGGGTGGAGCAATCTGGTCTCTCACGTTCATCTTGCTTGGTTACTACCTTGGCGATTCGTGGGGGGATATAAAACACCATCGTCCCTTGCTTGCGCTCATAGCAGGATTGGTCTTTTTTGCTATTCTCATTTTCTGGTATGCAAAAACAAGGACAACAAAATCACAGAACAAACGCTTAACAAAGGTCTCTTGAATTAATGCAAGGTATCACAGTATAATATTTGGTATTGTCATGAACAACGATCAGACCCAACCTGACGACCGTACAAGGTGTCACAGCATTACAACCTAATGATCAACACTCTGTGAAGAGCAACAGCCGATCGAATTGATTGAAGCCGAACGAGGGGTCGGTTCAGCCTCGTTATCGTCGGGAAGGGAGCCGACGCAATGAAAGAACCCGAAGTATCAAGAGAAGACCAAGTACCCCCAAGTAACCGACTAAGAACTGCAACAGGGATTTTACTGCTTGCGCTGATCGTGTTTGTCGGGATCGATGCGTATTTCAACAACTGGAGCATCGTTCGGACACTCATATCGTTGAACACGTTGCACCTGAAGGACAAGTCTGGCAACTCGTGGGATCTCATTGCTCGAAAGGATTTTCAGATCCTGAAGATCAAAGACATTCGCCGAGTGACAGACCCGGACAGCTTGGGTCTATTTGACCAATCCTACCGTGATGCGGGACTCTACCGGTTATACTTCCGAAATTCCGATTCATCCTCTGTGAGGCTGCAAAAAATGTATCAGGCACTCCTGAGTCTGGATTCTGCACAGACAATCAAACACACCGTTGAAGATGCAGACAGGGCATACCACAACGTTCAACGCATTCTTCATCCCGGCGAGTCAATGCGCAGCGATAGCGCATCCATGCGTCAGCGCGATTCAGCGAGATCAGTTTCAAAGAGCGATCTTGCCTTGGGGTCAGGGGATGAGACTTCGGCCGTTATCAGAAAGATCGTATCTAACCCCCAGGTGTTAGTCGGGGCAGGAATTGGCATCGTGGCTCTCGCAGGTGTCGACCTCTTACGGGGGGATGTCTACGTTGCTTCCTCACGGGAGGATGTCTTTCGTATTGACAGCATCGTTGTCGGGACGCACGCGGGATCCTGGGAGGGTTCTCCGATCGACATTCTCTGGACGTTTTCTCCAAAAGATTCTTCAAGAACGAAAACTACGGTGGTAGCGAAGAAGCAGGCAGAGAAGTCCAACTAATCGTTCTTCCCGATTAATGTAGAAGCGCTCACCAAATCATGAAAACGACAGATCCTCTAACCAAACGAAGGAAAGACTTTCCTTCACTAAGCCGCAAACACCACGGGACACCTCTTGCATTCTTTGATGGCCCTGCAGGTTCGCAAGTTCCAAAGCAGGTCATTGATGCGATAGGATCATATTACAGAACCTCTAACGCGAACTCGTGTGGCGCGTTCGTTACGAGCGTTGAGACGGATAGGGCTTTAGAAGACGCAAGATCGGTCGTAGCATCATTTCTGGGTGCGAATGACAGCAGAACAATTTCGTTCGGCGCCAATACGACGACGTTGAATTACTCCCTAAGCAAAGCAATTGCACGGTCGCTGCACCCCGGTGACGAAATTGTGATCACGCAATTGGATCATGAAGCCAACCGAGGGCCGTGGCTTGCACTCCAGGATCAAAAGATCATTGTCCATGAAGTCCGTCTCAAGTCAGATGGGGTTCTTGATTACGATGATTTCCGGAAGAAAATTGGAGCGAAGACGCGGCTTGTTGCGATGGGGTTGGCATCGAATGCTCTTGGTACGGTCAATGATGTCGGACGTGTGCGCGAGTGGACCCGGACCGTTGGTGCGTGGCTCCTCGTTGACGCCGTGCATTACGCGCCCCATTTCTCAATTGATGTCGCTGCATTCGATGTTGATTTTCTTCTCTGCTCGGCATACAAATTCTACGGACCCCACGTTGGAATTCTCTACGCGCGCGATGGTCTTCTTAACAAACTCGCGACAGATCGTCTCAGAGTGCAGGATGAAAACGCACCCTATCGGATTGAGACTGGTACGCTGAATTATCCGGCAATCATAGGAGTAAAATCCGCCATTGAATATATTGCCTGTATCGGAAAGGGCAGGACACTGCGAGCGAGGTTGGAAAGTGCTTACAAAACTATTCATATTCACGAAGACACGCTTGCTCGTGAAATTCTTGAAGGTTTACAAGCGATCCCGCGAGTGACGATTTACGGACCTCCGTTTGACGCTACGTTACGAGCACCAACGATTTCATTCACCATCGATGAGATTACCGCGGAAGTGGTGTGTAAGAGACTTGCAGCAAAAGGCATTTGCGCCTGGGATGGTCACTTCTACGCGATCCGCGCAATCGAGGTTCTTGGTTTGCTCGATAAAGGAGGCGTGACTCGAGTGGGAGTCTTGCTGTACAATACTCGCGAAGAAGTTCACCGCCTCTTAAAGGAAATCCAGAAAATCGCGGGAAACATAACCCAGAGTCATCGGATGTAACTGGCAGGGATTCCAAAAGATTAGAAAAGATAGGCGACACGGACGTAAGGAATTTTAGGATTATTCGCCATATTGCCGCACAGGCAAAAGGTTCGATATTGATGAGTTTGATCCTGACGGCTCCAAAGAAAAGTCCGAATGAACGAATTATTCACGTTGCATCACGAGAATAGTCTTGCTATTTTAGTTGCATAATAGCCGCGGGGATGAATCGGCTGTTGAAGTATTTGAATTTTTCGATATCATAAGTTGAGCCGAGATTGCACGTTCCGCTATCTCCCCATAGTGAAGAAAGGCGTTGTCTTACCTAAGAATCCCCTGGTCCCTCTTTCCCCCCAAAGAGAAGACCATCTTAGGTTGCTTTATACAAACAGCGTCAAATGAGCGTGGGAACTCGGCTCTCTTTTTCTTCCAGCAAGTTGCAGACGGCACGAGGGTTTTGATCGACTTGCACAGTTCAACTGCCCGGTTGCCAATACCTGCACGTATTACAGTCTCTTCTCTCGTCTGACGCTTACCACCTTTCAGCTACTCACCTCAATCGTCAAGCAGCATTCTTGAACGATAGATTTGATTTCTCTATATTAAGCCTCGCATTAGAATTTCTACACAGAGTGCGGGAGTAATTCAGTGGTAGAATGCCAGCTTCCCAAGCTGGACGTCGCGGGTTCGAGTCCCGTCTCCCGCTCGATAGAGTGACAATCAGGAATATCTCACCGGGCCGCCTTCACGTTCTCCTCTGTTGTGTTGTGGCTCGTTTTTTTTGCTGCTGGAAGCTTGCACTCCCAAAGAAGTCGAAAAATCAGAGCGAGAGATTAAAACGTTATGAGATAAACAGCAATGATTTGCTTCCCAAAGGAACTAAGAACCGCCTAAATTCGTCAATAATGCGGAAGAACGTCAAAACCCAACTGCAAGGAGAAACACGTGGACATCAAAACCATCAATGAAATGATTAAACGGGAAAGCGAATTCGTTGACGTCCTGACCTCGGAGGTTGGGAAAGTCATCATCGGTCAAAAATCAATGGTGGACCGGCTCCTCATTGGTCTTCTATGCCAGGGCCACATACTGTTGGAAGGAGTTCCTGGCCTCGCAAAGACCCTTTCGATCAAAACGCTTGCGGCTGCAATCAGTTCGAAATTCCAGCGAATTCAGTTTACCCCGGACCTACTGCCAGCCGATCTTGTTGGAACAATGATCTACAATCAGAAGGATGGCAAATTCTTCACCCGTAAAGGACCTCTTTTTGCCAATTTCATTCTGGCGGACGAAATTAACCGCGCTCCTGCAAAAGTTCAGAGCGCTCTTCTTGAAGCAATGCAGGAACGTCAGGTGACGATCGGGGAAGAGACGTTCAAACTCGAAGAGCCATTCCTCGTTCTTGCGACACAGAATCCGATCGAACAAGAAGGAACGTATCCATTGCCGGAAGCCCAGGTCGACCGCTTCATGCTAAAGGTCAAGATCGGTTATCCGACACGGGAGGAGGAGCTCGCGATCATGAAGCAAAACATTGCAAACGAAGACAAACGTGTTAAAGCAGTGGTTTCTCCAAAGGAGATCCTCTCGGCGCGCGAGGTCGTGAGACAGGTGTATATGGATGAGAAGATCGAGCGTTACATTCTGGATATCGTCTTCGCAACGAGACAACCGAAAGACTTCAAGTTGGAAAAACTTGCTCCGATGATCAGCTATGGGGCATCGCCAAGAGCCACCATCAATCTGGCGCTCGCCTCAAAGGCGCACGCCTTTATCAAGCGGCGCGGATATGTCATACCGGAGGATGTCCGGGCAATTTGTCCCGATGTGTTGCGTCATCGTGTTGCCGTCACATACGAAGCGGAAGCGGAAGAAATTACTTCGGAAACAATCGTGGCTGAAATTCTGAACGCTGTGGAAGTCCCCTAGAACAATTGAGGATGTTCTCCTGAACATATGGAACGGATAGAACATCAATGTCGGAGAATACAGAGAGGTCCTGTCAAACAATGATTTCAATTTCTTTGCCCACTTTATAGTTAATGCTCTAAACGATGGAAACCAAGGAACTCCTGAAGAAAGTCCGACAGCTTGAGATTCGCACGCGCGGCGTTGTGAACCAGGTCTTTTCTGGCGAGTACCATTCCGTGTTCAAGGGACGTGGCATGGAATTTTCCGAAGTGCGCGAGTATCAGTTTGGGGATGAAATACGAACGATCGATTGGAACGTCACCGCTCGCCTGGATCATCCGTACGTCAAAGTGTTCGAGGAAGAACGCGAGCTTACTGTCATCCTTCTCGTGGATATGAGCGGATCGCAATTCTTCGGTTCCCAGACTTCCCTGAAGCGGGACATTGCCGCGGAATTGAGTGCTATCCTGGCGTTTTCAGCGATGAAGAACAATGACAAGGTTGGGGCAATTCTTTTCACCGATCAAATTGAGAAATTCATTCCCCCGCGAAAAGGTCGTTCGCACGCGCTCAGGATTGTGCGAGAGCTTCTTTCGTTCGAGCCTCGACGCAAGACGACAAGTTTAAAAACGGTATTGGAATATCTGAACCACATACAGAAAAAGCGGAGCATCGTGTTTCTGATTTCAGATTTCATGGATTCGGGTTACGATTCCGCACTTCGGATCGTCGGGAAACGGCACGATCTGATCGGTCTTGTGCTGAGAGATCCGCACGAAGTTGAGTTGCCGGACGTAGGTCTCATCGCCTTCAAAGACGCAGAAACCGATTCACAACGATGGATCGATACTCATGACAAAAAAGTGCGGAATGGTTTTCGAACATACCTCGAGGCAGTTCAGAAGAACCGACGATCGCTGTTCCTGAAGTCGAAGCTGGATGGCGTTGAGATTCCTTTGGATAAGCCATATATGAAGCCGTTAGTGGAATTCTTCCGACTCCGAGAACGTCGATGGTAGCCAATACACTAAAGAAGGCCGTCCTCTTGAGTGCATTCTGCATCACAGTTGCTTGTGCGCAGCAAGTCGGCCTGTCTGCCCGGACGGATTCGACAAACTTTCGTATCGGCGATTGGGTCAATCTCCACGTGGACGGGACGATCTCGGCAGAAGTCGATACTATCTCTCCTGCGGTAACAGACAGCATTGGAAGCCTGGCAATTCTCCATATCGAGCGTGACGTCAACAAACCAAGCTGGACGTTAAGGCTGATGACAATCGATTCGGGTAACGTCTTTGTTCCCCCTGTGCCATTTGCGTATCGCATCAAAGGAGATACGGCGACGCACAAAGCCTTCACAAACGCGATCTATCTGACTATTCGCGGTATCGCGATCGATGCCAAAGGCGATATCAAAGACATAAAGGGACCGGTTTCGGCACCGTGGCAATTCGAAGATCTTATTCCATATGTCATAGCTCTTGTTCTTCTGTCCGCAGCCGGATATGCGTACTACTATTATCGAAAGAAGCAGAAGCAGAAACTTGCGTCGTATATTCCGCCGAAGCCGAAGATTGCACCTCACACCGCTGCCCTTTTCGCTTTGAGGGAGTTGGAAGAGAAGAAGCTCTGGCAAAACGGCAAAGTTAAAGAATTTTACTCGGAGGCCACTGGAATTGTCCGGACCTTCTTCGAAAGACGATGGAACTTCATTGCACTTGAACTGACGACAGACGAGATTCTTCAACACATGAAAATGTTTTCGGAATCTGAGGCGGTGTGGAAAGAAATGCAGTCATTCTTCGTGACGGCCGATCTTGTAAAGTTTGCCAAGTTCGTGCCGGCACCGGATGACAATGAAAACGAATTGCGATGGGCTTACGAAATTGTCCGCGCCATGACCCCGTCAGCTACAACGGTCGAGGAAGAACAAACTGCCGAGGTCGCAAATG
>CAZOIM010000006.1:0-5128 GCA_964579855.1 uncultured Ignavibacteriaceae bacterium
TCACAACGCCCATCTCATTATGCCGTATCACAAGGCGCTCGATTCGATCCGTGAACAAGGGAATCAGAAGATTGGGACTACGGGGCGGGGCATAGGACCTGCATACATCGACAAGTACACGCGTACCGGAATTCGCGTTGTCGATCTGCTTGATCGCGATATTCTCTGCAGGAAACTCAAGGAAAATATCCGGGAAAAGAATGAGCTTCTTAAGCAAATTTACCACAGCGACGAGTTGAATGTCGACGCAATCATCAGTGAATACCAGGAGTTCGACAAGAAAATTGATGAATATGTGACTGATACGTCTAAGTACCTCAACGAAATGTTACGCAAGAAAAAGGCCATTCTCGCTGAAGGGGCGCAGGGTGCGCTATTGGATGTTGACCACGGCACCTACCCGTTTGTTACTTCATCCAGTCCTACAAGTGGAGGAGCCTGTACCGGACTTGGAATTCCCCCAACCGCAGTCAATTCCATTGTGGGCGTTGTCAAGGCCTATTCGACCAGAGTGGGCAACGGCCCATTCCCGACTGAACTTCAGGATGACACCGGCGATGCCCTTCGCACCATTGGAGGAGAATTTGGCGCAACAACGGGGCGTCCAAGACGTTGCGGATGGCTCGACATTGTCAGTCTGAGATACTCGGTGCAGGTTAATGGCATTCAGAAGATTGCAATAACGAAACTTGATGTGCTCGATAGCTTTGATGAAATCAAAGTTTGCACAAGCTATGAAGCGAACGGGAAGAAAATCTCAAGTTTCCCCACGGACGTTGGCACGCTCGAAACAATTCGTCCAGTCTACAAGTCGTTCAAGGGCTGGAAAACCGATATTTCGAAGATTCGCCGGTACAAAGACCTTCCCGCCCCAGCGCGAAAATATTTGGAGAGTATCGGGAAATTGCTGCAGACAAAAATTTGGATGGTCTCCGTCGGTGCACGGAGAGATCAGACTCTCGTTTGTCGTTAGCGCGGTACTTGCTCTGTATAACCTGACATGATCAAATCCGACGCCACAGGAATCATCTCTTACATCGCGAAGATCAAGATTGTACTTCTCGCCCTTGCATTCGTCATTGTCGGTGGAACTCTCTGGTTTACGCACAACCTTGTTCAGGCACTCCAGCAAAAAGACCGCCAGATCGCTGACACGTACGTGAAGTCTCTGCAGTATCTCGCGAACGCAGCGGCAGGCGTTGGTGATTTCAGCTTCATCCAGGGTGAAATCATCACAATCATCGACTTTCCGATGATTGCCACCGACATTGCGAATGAACCGCTGCGGCCTTATCGCCTCAACACAAAGAATATTGAACTGGATACGCTGCTTCCTCTCCGTGAACAAGATACATTTCTGAAAGACCTTCTTGTTGAGATGGACAAGATTCACACTCCCATTAAAGTAACGTATCAGGATACGATCATCCTGAACTATCTCCACTACGGTGAGTCTCCACTCATCGTGAGGCTCCGATTACTCCCCTATGTCGAGATATCACTCGTTGCGCTCTTCATCCTCATCGGCTATCTCTCATTCAGCTACGCAAAGAGAAGTGAGCAGAGCAGTATTTGGGTGGGGATGGCTCGCGAGACAGCCCACCAGCTGGGAACTCCCATATCGAGCATGCTCGGTTGGGTCGAACTCTTAAACGAAGAATCAGCCGATAACCCGAACGCAGCGGAGACACTTCGAGATATGGAGAACGACCTCCATAGACTACAGAAGATTGCAGCCCGATTTTCGAAGATCGGATCAAAACCCGATTTGCACGATGAAGATATCGTTGATGTCATATCAAAAGTCACGGAATACTTTAAGCGGCGCATTCCGCAGACGGGAAAGAAGATTCAGCTGCAGATCGATCATCAGGGACAAACAACAGCAAAAATCAATCGTGAGCTGTTTGAATGGGTTATTGAGAATTTGACGAAGAACGGGCTGGATGCAATAGAATCTGGTGAAGGGAAAATAACATACACAATCTCAGACCACGGGAATTTTATTGTTGTCGACGTTGCTGATACCGGCAAGGGAATCGACCCGAAGAACAAGAAAGACGTCTTTCGCCCGGGCTTTTCCACCAAGCAGCGTGGGTGGGGGCTTGGATTGAGCCTCGCACGGAGGATAGTCGAATCCTATCACCGGGGCAAATTGCTTCTCAAAGAAAGTAAACCCGGGATCGGGACGACATTTCGCATAAAACTTAAGAAGTAACCCCTGTTCATTCTTGAAAGGTTCAGCGCATGAAAAGGCCTGGAATTTTGCTCCTCGCGACTATTCTCTTCTGTGCCGGACTGACGGCCCAAATGAAGCCGGATGACGAAATGTTCGGTTATGTCATCGGCATCGAGGGAAAATCTCATCAAGACCGCGCGGAGTTCATTAAGAATCAATTGAGAAAAATGAATGTTGGCTTCTTCACTGTACCGTTTGAATTCTATAGCTATCGTGCAAGAGATACGCTGAACCTGGGGGGCGAAGACATCGTCGCAAGGATTGGCGATGGACAGAAACGCCTTGTTGTCGGCGCCCATTTTGATGCCGCCGACAGCTCGGCCGGAGCAAATGATAATGGAAGCGGTGTTGCAGTGATCCTGGAACTTATCAAGAGTATGAAAGACTTTCCGTGGAAATGCACTGTCGATTTCGTTTTCTTCGACCAGGAGGAAAAAGGCCTCATTGGATCTCAGTTCTACATCCAGCGTGTTGTAGACCGAAAATGGCACTACGGGATGATCAATCTCGATATTGAAGGGTCAGGCAGTGAAGTCTATGTAGGACCGGTAGGCGGGGGCGATGACAACTTCTTGATGCCGTTCGTTCGAAATGCCGCGGGTCGGACAAAATATACTTATCGCGAAAAGGATGCATATCCCAGCTCAGATTATGAATCATTCGCGGCAGCGGGCCTCGAAAACATCTCGATATCCGTTGTGCCAAAAGGAGACGCTGAATTGTTGGCGCGTATGATGAGTTCCGGGACCAGGTTGGACACAAAGAACATCCCAAAGGTAATGAAGGTGATACACACTCCGAAAGATCGAACGGATCAGATGGATCCTGAGGCATTATCCATCTCGTTTCAATTCACAAAGACGCTGCTTCAACTCGTCAACGAATCGGTACACTAGGGTTGTATTGCGCAGAGTTCGCTACCACGTGACCGAGGAACCGATATTCGTTCCTTGGCCTGTGTCCATGCTATTCCTGATATGCACGTCGAAGACTGTTTACTTGCGTTGACCTGACGCGTCTCCCGATCTCGAATTCCGCTCCAATCTCAATTCCAAATTCTTGCTTACCGACTCCCATTCGGAATCAATAATGCTGAAGTAAACCGAGTGTCGCAGTCTGCCGTCCGGCATGATCATGTGATTCCTGAATACGCCTTCTTCTTTTGCTCCTATCCCTTTCAATGCTGTTCGTGATTTCATATTCAAGGAATCTGTTTTGAATTCGACGCGGACACAACCCAATACCTCAAACGCGTGTTTGAGCATGAGATATTTTGCTTCGGTGTTGACGAATGTCCTTTGCCATTGTGGCACCACCCATGTCCACCCTATCTCGAGCCTCTTATTCGCCCGATCGATGTTGCCAAACCGCGTGCTTCCGACCAGTGTGTTACTGGACTTTTCGATTGTGACAAATGGCAGTGCCAACCCATCTTCCCTCAGTTTCAAGGCTGTCTGAACATATGAAAGCATATCCTCGCGAGTTCGAACGAATGTTGGATTAAACTGCCACAGATTTGCATGGAGGCCTGCTTCGCACAGTTGGTCAAAGTAATCCATAGACAGAGGAACGAGGCGAACGTGCTTCCCTTCCAACACCACCTGTTTAATCTCCATGGAATCCTCCAAACAAAAAGGGCGATTCAGCGAATCGCCCATCGTGCCAGAAAATATGATCATTTGCCTAGTCGCCGGCGGATGAGGTGTGATCGTTTGTTATACGCCATCCCTCGGGTTTCTTCTCTATGATAAGAGTAAACCTTCCCCAAGGCCTGTCCGATGCGCGATGAAGTTCCCAGATTCCCATTGCCAAAGCAATAGTCGGGGATAGCGATTGAACTACCAAATCGTGAAACTCCAACCGCCCCATTTTCTTTGGAGTGTCATAGCTTTTCTTGTACCTCGAGAGAACTTCTCGATATCCTCTTGTCACCGTACCACCGCTTGTAAAGATGGTGCTATCGGATTCCCAGTAGCCTCGCATGTACCCTGCCACATTACCTCTGTTCCACGCCGTTACTTGATCATCAAGCATCGTTCGAATTGCATCCTCGTCAGCAGACTTCTGACAAAGACCAATGTTGGAGAAGAACACTACACAGACCAACGCCCGCCACACTGAACCCGACTTACTGTGGAACCATAGGTGTCGGTTGTGTCTGTTGCGGCTTTTTGGGTTTGAAAATTCCATAACCGAGTAATCCTCCGAGCATTGCGAAGATTGGATAGAGAATAAGACTCATGAAGAGATTTAACATGACTCCACCCATCGTGTTCGACTCTTTCATCGAATTCTCGATCTGATCCCGCATCTGTTCAATGGCATCATTGGGAAAACTGCCGCTTCGTTCAAGTCGATCGATAATCTTTCCCATGATGTTGCGCATCACTTCCTGTTGTACCCCTGCGAACGCAAAGATCAGTAAACCGTGGATAACTGCTTGGACAAAAGCGCCGATAAGGCCCGCCATAATTCCAAGAATAAGCCCGTCGGAAGATTCGAGTGGAAGCATCCCTTCTGTGTGTTCTTTTGTGTATAGATAATAGGTGAACACTCCCCCGCCGAGAATTCCCGCGCAACAACAGCAGTTGACGAGACTGAGGACGGGAATACCGGAGATTAATCCGATTGCAATGCCCCCGTACAAAGCCGCGCGCCATTTACTCGGTTTATCCAGCATAACGTGACTCTCCTTGAATGGTACGATGAACGAACAGTTGTTTTAGAGCTTCGATAAAAAGTGGGAGAATGTAAAATGCCAATACAAATCCAGCAATCGAGCCTGTCACTACTCGCGTTATATCTCCGCTTTGATGAATTCCGGAGTCGTTGAGTATTGCATCAATCACCATTGGGACTATTCCTATGATGAGCCATTGCTTGTTTGGG
>CAZOIM010000006.1:5138-8716 GCA_964579855.1 uncultured Ignavibacteriaceae bacterium
CCTTGTTCGATTCCAGCGAACGCGCGAAGGGATAGACGACAAGACCTGCAAGGAAACTGGCATAAATCGAAGTACAGCGAACGCAGACGCCAAACTTTTCTCCAACGATATGAAAAGAGCGTCCATCTATCTGATGACAAATTCTCGCAAACCCGAGGTAGAGTGCATCGGCAATCCATCTCGCACTTCCACCGCCATAGACGTGAAGTATTGGTGCCGCCACGATGGCAAGACACCAAAGCGCGACAGAAACAAGCAATGCTGTGTAAATGCGTTCGGAGAGGTTCATAGGGAAAAATCAGGGGGTATTATCGGCATATTTGGTCACTGATGCAAGCATTCGGAAATTGTCCTAAAGATCCGAGCCAGCGTGTATCTGCAGTCAATCTTTCAACGCACGGTTGGATTTAAGCCTTGCCGGAAACATCTGAAGTTGCATTTCCTCGTGGTTTGAAATATATTGCAAAATCATTTCCTGCAAAACTGCCATGAAGTCACCATTCAAGTGTCTCAACGTTGAACGCAATTTCCTCGGTCTCTCTCGAGAGTTCTCAGAGTTTGATTCATCAAAAATCATTATTGTCTCCGCACCATATTCGCGTTCGACGACGGAAGAGACAGGGACGAAGAAAGCTCCTCAGGCAATTCTCCGTGCATCGCACCTCGTACAAATTTTTGACGAGGAGACAAAACGCGAAGTTGCCAAAGAAATCGGGATCGCGACGCTGCAGCCTCTCAACGTTGGTTCGACAAACGAAGAATCCTCGCTCCAAACAATTCATGAAACAGTCCTGAGCCTCATCAGTCTGAACAAGTTTGTCGTCACACTGGGCGGGGACAATACAATCACGTCCGCGGTGACTGCGGCCTTTGCCAAAAAGATCGACAATCTCTCCATTCTCCAATTCGATGCCCATTCAGATTTACAGGATCACCGAAGGAGCGGCAAGCGTGGAGACGCTGGCGTGATGGCGAAGGTCTGTGAATTTCTTGACCCTTCGAAGCTTGTTCAGGTCGGCGTCCGATCGCAGAACAAGGAAGAAGCGGAATTTACACGCGACAACAACGTACACCTGTTCTATGCGCACGAGATTCACGGCGGAACCCACACGCGCCTGCTCAAATACTGGGACGATGCAGTTGTGGATCATCTTTCCGACAATGTCTACGTGACGTTTGATGTCGATGTGTTCGATCCATCGATTATGCCATCAACACCTGCTCCCGAACCGGGTGGATTGTCCTGGTATGAAGTGATGCGCTGTCTGAAGAAGGTCGGGCAAAAGAGAAAGATTGTCTGCTTCGATGTCGTTGAGTTTGCTCCAATGAAGTCTCTGCACTCCCCCGACCTTATAGTTGCCAAACTGATATCCAAGATGATTAATTATGCGCTATGATCATGTTTCCACCTGTATTTGGGTCTCAACAATTGCGAGGATCAAGTCGTGATTGAGCGTGCTTCACGTCGGCGATTCCTGAAGCAGAGCACATTCGGTCTGGTTGCTCTCTCTGCGACACGATTCCTTCCCGCGATTGCCGAGGAAACACCTCTTCCTGCTGACATCGGAGGCAAGCTCCAGTACTTCTCGCCGAAGGAATACATAATCATGGAAGCGGTGGCAGGTCGGATCATAGGCACGGCGGGAAATGGAACACCGAGCGCGTCCGATATCAACGTCACTCTTAGGGCAGATAAATTTCTTTCGGAGGCCGATCCAGAGATACGGGAGCAATTCCATCAACTTTTAACGGTATTCAACGCTCCTGCATTCACATTTTTATTCGATTTTCGACTTTCGAGCTTCATCAGGATGACGGCGGAAGATCAGGACTCCTACATCGAGGATTGGATGACAAGCATTATAGGATTTCGACGCACCGGATTCCAGGCACTGAAGCGAACCAGTCTGAGCATGTTCTACACCGAACCGCGATCGTGGAAAGAAATAGGTTTTGAGGGAATTTCGGGACCACAGGAATAAGAACACCCATTTGTTACTCTGAACATTCGCAGTGATTATTGAATCAAAAGATATTTCGAAACCGGTCCGTGAATCGGCGGACGTATGCATCGTGGGCTCTGGCTGCGGCGGAGGAGCAACTGCCAAGATACTCGCCCAAGCAGGAAGAAAAGTCATCGTCCTCGAAGAGGGAGGATATTTCAAGACAGAAGAATTTCAATCGTCGGAAGAGTTTGCGTTCAGCAACCTTTACCGACAGCGGGCAGGTCAGGCAACGGACAATTTGGCTGTGACAGTTCTGCAGGGAAAATGCATAGGAGGCAGCTCAACGATAAATTGGACGACCTCGTTACGGACACCGGACTTTGTTTTGGAGCGATGGGCAAATGACTTTGGCGTCGTTGAAATGAGGACGAGAAACCTGGAACCGTATTTCGAGCGAATCGAAAAATACCTCAATGTGCATGTCGAGCCGGAAGAGAACCATAATCTTCAGAACAGTATTATTCTGGATGGCGCAAAGAAGCTGGGATATCGTGCGAAGGCAAACGGGCGCAACACAAAAGACTGTGCAAAGATCGGCGCCTGCGGGTTCGGTTGCCCTATCGGGGCGAAATTATCTGTCAACGTTACATACATCCCGGATGCGGTAAAATCCGGAGCAACGGTCTTTGCAAACTTCCATGCAGGAAAAATCGAAGTGAACGGACGCAAGAGAAAGGTCCTTGGTACGGTCATTGATAAGGCCACTGGTAAAGCGGTTACGGATTTTATCGTCGAAGCACCTGTTGTTGTCGTCGCGGCAAGTTCGATCTCCTCTCCGGTATTGCTGCTCAAATCCAACCTCGCCAACTCAAGCGGCCAGGTCGGAAAACATCTGACGTTTCATCTTACTTCGGCTCTTCTCGGAATATTTGACCATTCCATGCACCCTTCGAACGGAATACCGCAATCAGCTCTTTGCGACGAATTCCTCAACAAGAACGGCGATGGTGGAGGTTTCTGGATGGAAGCCGTGCCCGCAACTCCAACGCTGGCAGCCCTAGCGATTCCCGGGTTTGGGGCGGAACATCGCAGATTTATGCACAGCTACGATTCCATTGGCGCAACGATTGTGCTGGTAAAAGAAATCGACTCTGAAGGCCGGATCACCGTGAATGAGTATGGCCGTCCATCCATTTCCTACAATCAGGGACCACGGGATCTCGAGTATTTGAAGCAGGGCGTGAGGGCGACGGCGGAAGTGCAGTTTGCGGCGGGGGCAAAAGAAGTCCTAACCCTTCATTCAAAGAAGACGTCGTTCAAATCTGTCGATGAGATCGACAAGAAGCTTTCTCATGCAGACTGGGGTACGAACGAAATAGCATTATATAGCGCCCACCCCCTGGGAACGTGTCGCATGGGCGGAGACGCCAGAACCTCTGTCGTTGATTCTCATTGTCAAAGCCACGATGTGAATGGACTCTTTGTGATCGACGGCAGCGTAACGCCAACCTCGCTCGGGGTTAATCCACAAATTACTCTACTCGCCATCGCGGAAAAAAGCGCAGAATGGGTGGCCGAGAATTACAGCCGCATAGTTGGATGAAAAGGTACTTCGAACTATTTCATCGATCT